>DKYP01000191.1:454-7935 GCA_002499945.1 Lachnoclostridium sp. UBA7097 | reverse complement strand
TTGGGATGTAAAGTAAATAAAAAATATAAAAATTTTTTAAAGTTTCAAGAAATAGTTGATTTTTTAAAATCTTTGGTATAATATGTATTAAAAAATATTATTATCTGGTTTTAATTAACTAGATTAACAAAAAGGAGGATACCATATGGTAGAAAAACGCAACTATTATGAAAACAGCTTTTGTGGCAATGATGCAGGAAACAGTACAACAGAAAGTAATGTTTCTTTTAATTTCAAACAGCCTTCACAGGTTTTACACTGGTTAATGTACCTTATAAGAAATCCCTCTGGTGCAATAAGGCAGGCAGCATCAACAGAAAATATAGTACAGCCCCTTATTATGGCTGCCATAAATTTAATATCTGTATTTCTTGCAAGTATAATATGTGTAATAATAATGAATATTAAGTACAATTTTTATCTTTCCTGGGTACATATTCCTGCTGCTGGTATAATAGTTTTTGCAATATTGCTTGCCACTATCTTTGATTTTGGTTTTCCAGGATTATTATTTGTAAGTACAAATATCATATTCAAAGAAAAAACAACATTTGCAAAGATGCTCTCACTTACAGGAGGCAAAGTAATAATTGATTCAGTATTTATCCTTGCAGGTTCAGTATCTATGCTGCTTAGCAATTTCTTTTTCCTTCTATTTGCTGTAGCTGGTAACATTATTTCTTTTACAGTGCTGGTAACAGTATATAATGAAGAAACCAGGCTTCCAACAGCCAAAAAAATCTATAGTATCTCATGTCCACTTGCAATCACTTCAATAATAATGCTAATTATACTTAAGGCGGTTTCATCACTCCTTATGGGAAATATTTATAGCTATGCAAATTTATGGTGATTTCCAAAAATATTTTTTGCCAAATCCCTTCATTAAATTTTTATGCCCTCATAATAAATATACAATCATGTGTATTGGAATTTTCTTGCGTGGATATAATATATTGTGTATAATATTAGAGCATGTCTTAGGACATGCTCTATAATGGTATGGAGGGGATTTTTATGAAGATATTGCTTGTTTTTACAGGTGGGACAATAGGAAGTACAGAGAGTGGCGGTTTTGTATCGCCTGATAATGAGAAACCATATAAGCTGGTTAATATGTACAAGGAACGTGCAAGAAAACATAAAGATGCTGATGTTATATTTGATATTTTAACCCCATACCAGACACTTAGTGAAAATATCAATTGCAATAATTTCAGGCTTCTTGCAGATTGTCTTGGCAATGCCAATAAAGATGTGTATGACGGAATAATAATAACACATGGCACAGATACCATACAATATACTGCGGCATTTGCAGGATATATAATGGAAGGTTACAATATACCTGTTGTGTTTGTGTCTGCTAATTATGTACTTGAAGATACCCGTTCAAATGGTATTAATAATTTTTATTATGCGGTAGAATTTATACGCCAGAAAAAAGGGACAGGGGTTTTTGTTTCTTACTGTAACAGTGGCGGTGTCCCGCAGATACATTATGCAACAAGGCTTCTTATGCACCAGTCTTATAGTGATAGTTTATATAGCATTGGCGGCTTATATTATGGTTACTTTAATAATGGCAGTTTTATTTACAGGGATGGGGAAAGCCACGCCCCGGACGCTAAAGTTATGGAAGTACCAGGAATTGGCATATCAAATGTTCCTGCCGGAAGTGATATGTCTGGAATTATGGTAGTCCATCCATATCCGGGGATGTATTATACAATGCCTGGGGATGGCATAAGGGCTGTTTTGCATTACACATACCATTCAGGGACAATATGCAGTAATGCCTGCGGGTTAAAGCAGTTTGCTAGTTATGCAAAGGAAAATAGTATTCCTGTATTTGTTACAGGCGCAGGGGATGGTGCAGATTACGAGAGCATGAAATGTTATAACAGATTTGGTTTTTATGTGCTGCCAAAAGCATCTCCTGAAGCAATGTATATTAAATTGTGGTTATGTATTATTAATAATAAAAGCACAAATGAAATAGTGGAGATAATGCATAAACCACTTGCGCATGATATTATTAAAAATTAAAAAAATGGAGGGATTGCATGGATAAAATAAAATTTTATCTTCCTGATTTTTATAATAAATTTGCTTTAAATGAATTAATTATTAATATGCTTAATGAATATCCAGAATGTTTTTATGACAATATAGAAATAGGCGCTGTTTATGGCTGTTTTCCAGGTTCATTGTGGAATGGCGGCAGGGTATGCCCGGGATATACACGCAGGGAGCAGGTCTTAGGTGTATTAAAGGAATACAATGACAGGGGAATACCATGCAGGTTTACATTTACTAATTCATTACTAGAGGAAAAGCATTTATATGATACTTTCTGTAATATGTGCCTTAAGCTTGCAGATAATGGCATGAACGAGGTACTTGTAAATTCACCGCTTCTTGAAGAATATATACGCAAAAACTATCCGGGATATAAAATAATCCTTTCAACAACAAGGGAAATTAAAACAGTTGAGGGGATTGAAAAAGAAGCTTTAAAAGATTATTATATTGTTGTGCTAGATAAATCCTTTAATAATACAGACAAGCTTGAAAAGCTTAAAGACAAAGATAAGTACGAAATACTTGTTGATTCTTTTTGTATGGATGCATGCCCAAACAGCACCAAACATTACAGGGAAGTTTCAAGGGCACAGTTAGAGTTTGACAGTGCAGATTTCCCTATGTGCCGTGCAATTAACAGGGATTTCTATGAATTTTTAGGAAATGAAACTTTTATTACAGTTGAAGATTTATATGGAAAATATTTTCAAATGGGATATAATAAGTTTAAGCTTGATGGCAGGGCATTTAATGTGTATACAGTAATTGAAAGCTATATGTACTATCTTGTAAAACCTTTGCACAGGGACAGGGTAAGGCTGTCTGTTTTAAAGGCACTTGAACGCCTGGAAGGATAAAATACATAACGGGGGATATCATGGGAAAAGAAGTTAAAACAAATGCTATGAGGATTTTGGACAGAAATAAAATCCAATATAAATTAAATACATATAATTGTGAGAATTTTATAGATGGAAAACAGATAGCAGATATGCTTGGGCAGGATTATAATATTACATTTAAAACACTGGTAGCAGTTGGAAAAAGCAAGCAGTATTATGTATTTGCTATCCCTGTTGCAGAAGAACTTGACCTGAAACAGGCAGCAAAAGAAGCAGGTGAGAAAAGTATTGCACTTGTACATGTCAAGGATATTAATAAAGTAACAGGATATATAAGGGGAGGATGTACACCAATAGGAATGAAGAAACAGTTTCCAACATTTGTACATGAAAGCGCAAAAGAATTTGAAAATATCATTATCAGCGGCGGAAGGCTTGGAACACAGATATTCCTAAACCCTGGGGATTTACTGGAAGTAACAAGTGGAAAGTATGCAGATTTAATAGTTCATTAATAAAGGGGGATTTTATATGAATGAAAGGGAACATGTAAGAGGATGGAAGAAACAGACAGATAATAAATTTTTAAATATGTATGAGGCGGATGCTGTAGATATTAATGGCAACAGTTTTTCATACTATTTTGCAACAAGAAGGAAAGACGGGGAATTAATGTGCCAGACAGGAAAACTCTGGGCAGAGGGCGCTGTTTTTTATGCCCTCCTTAAAGACGACCCATCTAAAATACTACTTGTAAGGCAATACAGGTATCCAGTTAATAATTATGTATATGAACTGCCCGCAGGCCTTATTGATGAAGGTGAAACAGCATGGCAGGCGGCTGTAAGGGAGATTAAAGAAGAAACAGGAATGGATTTTGAACCATTTACAGATTACCCTGACTGCCTCAAAAGACCATTTATACAGAGCCAGGGAATGGCAGATGAATGTGATATTACAGTTTATGGATATGCAACAGGAAAGCCTTCGGTTGAAGGAAACGAAGCAACAGAAGATATAGAAGTTATTATTGCAGACAAGGAAAAAGTTAAAAAAATACTTTCAGAAGGGCTTGTTACTATAAGGGCAGAATACCTGCTTATGCAGTTTTTAAAAAGCAACCCGGATAATCCATTTGAATTTCTAAATATATAAATATTATAATATAATTTGCAGCATAAGAATGGGGGATTGGTATGAAAGCAATCTGGAAAAGGGTTTTAACAGCAGCCGTTGCCCTGCCGGTAATAGCATGTATAACCGCCTGTTCCCATAAACAGGAAAAAAAGCCCAAACCAAAGCCACAGGCAACAGTTGTTGTCGATAATGGCAATATAGATGCCCAGGGCAAAGGAAACGGACAGTCCGACATACCTCTTGTTATAGGCTGTGATAAATTAAACAAAAAGTTTAATCCTTTTGTTGCAGAAACTGTGCCAGACCAGCAGGCTGTTTCCCTGACACAGTTATACCTTATAGGAAATGACAGGCAGGGGCGTATTGTATACAATGGGATTGATGGCGAAGTCAGGGCATATAATGGCAGTAATTATACTTATTATGGTCCTGCGGATATAGAAACCAGATATAACAGGAAGAAAGATGAAACTTTATACTATATTACACTACGTGATGACCTTAAATTCAGTGACGGTGAACCTGTTACAATAGATGATGTGCTTTTTACAATATATGTTTTATGTGATAAAAATTATAAAGGGGATTATAAACTTGGAAGCCATGATATTAAAGGGCTTTCAAAGTACCAGAAGAATAAAAATATAAAAAATATTGCTGGTGTCAGGCGTCTTGGCAATTATAAAATGAGCATTACAACAAATGGTTTTGATGCCTCAATGATACAATCATTAAAAATACCAATATGCCCTCTCCATTATTATGGAAACATTGAAAAATATAATTACAGCAAGAAAAAGTTCGGGTTCAAAAAAGGTGATATTTCCACGGTGTGTGCTAATAAAACATCACCAGTAGGGGCAGGCCCTTACAGGTTTGTAAAATATGAACAGAAAGTTATCTACTACACATCTAATGAAATTTATTATAAGGGATGCCCACAAATTGCGTATGTGCAGCTTAAAGAAATGAAAGAAATTTTAAATGCAACGCAGGCAAAAATTGACAATGAACCATCCCCGGAAAAAGTCCCTGGGGATGAAAAAGCAGAAGATACAAAAAAAGACCCTGCGCTTAACCGTAATGCAGAGGCTCTTGAAATGACAGAAGGGACAGTTGATGTCCTTGATACAGTATTATCAAAAGAAGATATATCATGGGTGTCATATGCCAATTCCAATGGTGAAATATCGGGTAACAGGATTTCAACAAACTTTGTGCCAACGGGTATTTACCAGTATATAGGGATTAATCCAGATAATGTTAAAACAGGCACAGATGCTTACAGTGAAAAGTCAAAAAACCTGCGTAAAGCATTTGCAACAGCATTTAGTGCATTTAGAAGTATTTTATATGATTACTATGCAGACGGGACATGTATAATACAATACCCTTGTTCTTCTGCCTCATGGCTTGGCACCAGCAAGGATGATGAAAATTACAGCCAGGCATATAACAAAGATATAAACGGGGATATTGTATATAATGAAGATACTGATATTACAAAAAACCAGGATAATTTAAAAAAAGCTGTACTTTCATACTTTGAAGCAGCAGGTTATACTACAGATGGAATGTCTGTAACAGATGCACCGGCAGGTGCAAATACAGAATATTCCATAATTGTAGCAGGCGGTAAAAGCAACCCGTTATACCAGCTTGTATCACAGACAGCAGATTTCTTTAAGGAAATTGGCATAACACTTGATATTGTACAGTCTGGTGACAAAAGAACAGTTGCAAAAAGAGTTGCAAATGGCAGGTTGCAATTATGGGCTGGCAGGTGTGACACAAGCAAAGATTATAATTTATATAAAAGATATACAGGCAAAGAAAGCCTTTTTGGAATTAAAGAACCAACGTTTGTAAAACTTGCAAAACGTGCCGGGACTACTATTAAAGATACACTTAAAAAGAAAAGGTACAAAAACCTTTATAACAATATACTTGAAATGGCTGTGGAAGTACCTGTTATTGAACAGCAGAGTGCCATAATGTGCAGCTCGTCAAGAATAGACATGGATACAATAACCAAAGATATAACAGTATATTACAGCTGGATAAATGAGATAGAAAATATAGAGATGAAATAATTGTATATTTATAAGCATTATAAAACAAAGCGGACAAAAAGAAATAACCAGTCCGCTTTATTTTATACAAATTACAAGTTTAAAGCAAGTAAGTATATATCATATAATAATGGCATATACTCCCGCCAAGTACAAAAAGATGGAATATTTCATGTGAACCAAAGTTTTTATGAAGCCTGTTAAAAACAGGAAGCTTCAATGCATAAATAACCCCGCCTATTGTATAAATAATCCCGCCTGCAAAAAGCCATGCAAAAGCTGTCTGGGATATTGCAGTAAAAAGTGGTTTAAATGCAAATATACATAGCCAGCCCATTAAAATATATATCGTGGAATTAAGCCACTTAGGTGAATTAATCCAGAATACAGTAAGTACAAAACCACATACAGTAAGCCCCCATATAAGCGCCAGAAGCGGCATGCCTGATGATTTTGGCAGGGCAAGCAGGCATATTGGTGTATAAGTCCCTGCAATAAGGAAATAAATCATTATATGGTCAAACTTCTGTAAAATACGGGTTATCCTGTCAGATGCATAAATACTGTGGTATAAAGTGCTTGCAAGGTATAAAAGTGCCATGCTTAATATAAATACTGCTGATGCTGCCACAGGAAGTATGCTGCCACTCCTGGATGCCTTATATACCAACGGGACAGCACCACTGGCAGAAAGCAGTACACCTAAAAGATGTGTAAGTGCACTCCCTGGCTCCTTAAGGAAACTCTGCCGGCCTGTTTCCTGGTTTGTAGAAATAGTTTCATTAACACCTGCCAATACAGATTTAGTTAAATTTAATGGCTGGTCTTTTGTATTATGTCCTGTTTTTGAAATTGCTTCTGCTTCCATATTCTGCCTCCTTATAAAATTAATATTAATTATCCTGCTAGACAAAATTTGTACTTCCCGTATCTCTATGTATATGATATGATAATTACCAGGAAATTATTAGTTATGTATACATCATACAGGATGGAATAAAATGACATGTAGTTTTAAAAACTATGTGTTACCTGATATCATACACCAATATATACGATATTGCAAGCGTAAAAATTGATTGTAATAAAAAATTAAGTACCAGTTAAGAAAAGAGGTATATTATGGATTTAAAAGTTGGAGATGTAATTAAAATGAAAAAACAGCACCCTTGTGGAAATAATTCATGGGAAATTATAAGGACAGGAATGGATATACGCCTTAAATGCAATGGCTGCGGACACCAGGTAATGCTTCCAAGGAAACAGGTTGAGAAAAGTTTCAGGGGATTTATAAATAAGGAAACAGGCAATAATGAAAATTAAGATAAGTTTTAGAATGAAATTC
>DKYP01000191.1:0-120 GCA_002499945.1 Lachnoclostridium sp. UBA7097 | reverse complement strand
AGAAAAAGGAGAGCGTGCAGAGTGAAAAAACTCTGACACGCTTATTTTTTTACCATTAAGCAGAAAGGAGCGGGGACAGTGGCAAGGAAGTATAAAAGATTGCGCTATGAGGACAGACGG
>DKYP01000071.1:7124-12109 GCA_002499945.1 Lachnoclostridium sp. UBA7097 | reverse complement strand
ATTTATTTTATGCGGTTATCCTGTGTCAATACCTACAATAGTGGCACAGATAATAAATATACTTTATAATATAGTAGACCGTATTTATATCGGACATATACCAGGAGCAAGCTCAGATGCGCTTACAGGAGTAGGCGTAGCGCTGCCAGTAATAGTATTTATTTCTGCATTTGCTGCATTTACAGGACAAGGCGGGGCACCGCTTTCATCAATATGGCTTGGCAAAGGTGATAAAGAACATGCAGAGAAAATACTTGGCAATGGTACTTTCATGCTTATAATCTTTACTGTTATTCTTATGTTTGTGTTCTATATATGGCAGAAACCACTGTTATATGCATTTGGGGCAAGTGATACAACAATTTCTTACGCAAGTACATATTTATCATGGTATCTTGTGGGAACAATATCAGCAGAAATTGCACTTGGGCTTAATACTTATATTATAGCACAGGGAAACCCAGGTGTAGCAATGGTTTCAGTTGTTGCAGGTGCAATCCTTAATATAGCACTTGACCCATTATTTATATTTGTATTTAAAATGGGAGTAAAAGGCGCAGCAGTTGCAACAGTAATATCCCAGACAGTGTCCGCTGTATGGGTGCTTCGTTTCCTTACAGGCAGGAAAGCACTTTTAAAGATAAAACTTTGTTACCTGGTACCAGATTTGGCAATAATAAAATCAATATTTGCACTTGGTATATCACCATTTGTAATGAGGTCAACAGAAAGCCTTATATCAATAGTTATGAACAGCGGGCTGCAAAAATATGGCGGGGATATATATGTTGCATGCCTCACAGTAATGCAAAGCATAATGCAGTTTTTTTCCGCACCAATTGGAGGATTCACACAAGGGGTACAGCCATTAATAAGCTATAATTTTGGGGCGCAGAACTTTATGCGTGTAAGGCAGGTATATAAAAGGATGATTTTAATATGTGGGAGTTTTTCATTTATAACTACAATAGCAGTAATGGTATTTCCAGAAATATTTGCCAGGATATTTACAGATGATACTGTACTTATAGAACTTATTGCAAAGAAAATGCCTTTATTTATGTGCGGGATGTTGTTATTTGGTGTACAAATGGCTATACAGCCTGTTTTCCTTGCACTTGGACAGGCAAAGATTTCACTGGTTATAGCTATGTTAAGAAAAGTAGTGCTGCTTACACCACTTGCAATAATATTTCCAATGTATTCAGGGGCAGACGGGGTGTTTTTTGCAGAACCAGTATCGGATTTTATCTCAGCAATAACAGCAATAACTCTTTTCAGGCTGAATATTGGTAAAATTCTGTCAAAAGAAAAGGTTGGGCAAATCAGATGATTAAACATAAAGTTGACATATCTCCAAAAGATGGTATAGTAAAACCTGTATAGTTATATTGTAGTAATTGTGCATGTGGAATAATTCACATAGGCTGTGGAAAGGAATGGTAAGTGTATGGCAAGGGCTAAAAAAACAGTCCAGAAAAAAGAAAAACTTTCTAAAGAAGAAACTTTATACCGTTCTGCTGTCAGCCTGATGGAAGCTGTAGATTGTATAAGCAGGTTTGAAAGAGTTGTTTATTCGTTAAATGATGCAGCAGGGAAATTTGAAAGGCTTGATGGTTACAAAGATTCGGCGGAATGCAGGGAAAAGTGTATAAAAGGTGCTAAAGAAGCCATTACAAAGGGCACAGAAGAAGCTTATAATACTGCTGTGGACAAGCTTGGAAAGGCTAAAGATAAAAGTGGTTTTTCTGATGCAATAGAAGAGTTTAAACGTGCAAAAAAGTTTGGTTTTAATGTAGAGGAATGTGATAAAAATATACAAATATGTAAAAATGGCATTAAAAAAGCGGAAACAAAGGCTATGCATAAAAGACAGGGCATTATGCTTTGTGTTATGCTGGTTTTTATTGTAATATTTATAAATACGCCATTTTACCCGCTTGTAAAAGGTTTGTATTACCAGTCAAAAGGTGAATACAATGCTGCTTTGGGTTGTTATAAAGAATCAGGCGGGATACTTATTGGCAATGGCAGAATGAAAGAATGCCATTACCATATGGCAGAGAAATTTATGGAGAAAGGTTCTTATAATAAGGCACTGGAGAATTATAAAAAAGCGCAGAATAAATTTGATGCAGAAAAAAAGGCATTTGATATTGAAAAAAATATAATTGCAAGTGCACTGCCGGGCGATATAGTTAAATATGGCAGGGGAAAATGGATTATATTAAGCAAGACAGAAAAACAGGCATTACTGTTTGAAAAAAAAGCTTTCCATAAAAAGAAGTTTGATAAAAAAGGAAAAAATGTATGGCATGGTTCATCACTTTGCAGATGGCTTAATAAAGATTATATAAGAAAGTTCAGTATGGATGAAAGGTCTGTAATGGCAGGACAGGGCATGATAAATGCAAAAGACAGGGAAATTATATCTATACTGGATAAAGTACAATATGAAAAGTACAAGGATATTATAAATGGAACAGACAAGGCTTACTGGCTTAAAGACAGCGGGGCTTCTGAAGGAAGTGTATGTTATGTAAAAGAAGATGCCTCAACAGGTGAAGCATCTTCTAGTGAAGATAACATATCTGTAAGGTGTTCATTCTGGGTTGTATTTAAGTAAGTGGCAGCTATGAAAGGAAACCATGTTTTTTAAAAAGATTTCCAACAAATGCTACGGACGGGCCAAGTGATATTACCATAAGTGCAGTTATAAGTCCTGCCTCACCTTTTGTTATTATACCAATTACCATTGCAAAAAGGTCAAAGAATAAACGGACAAATTTAAACAAATTCTCCTTTTTTAATACTTTTTCCAGCTTTACATTTATAATAAATGGTACAGCATCATAAGGAGCCATTCCGCACCCGCTGTTCATATAACATGCAGCAGCGGTTACAAATACTATAAGTGTGGGTATAAGTATGCATATGCGTATCCATAGTGGCAGGGAAGCAGGTATATGGCAGAAATCACGCCATATATGGCTGAAAAAATCAGCAGTATACCCTACAATTACCATATTGCCTATAGTTCCTGTACCTATAAGTGAACGGTCAAATATAAGTACAAATATGAGCAGTACAACATTTAGCAGAAACTGGTATGTACCAAATGACATGCCAATCATGGCGGAAATGCCATAGTTCATTGCAGAACATGGGTCAGTGCCCATATCGGTAAGAACAAGCAGCGAAACAGAAAAGCCCATTAATGTTACAGATATAATCATTAGTAGAAATTTTTTGGTCCATTGTTTAGTTACTTTAAAATTCATTTTTATACCCCTCCTGGATAAAGTTATAATATCATAGAGGCAACGTGATGTAAAATGAATTTTTTGGGGTTGTTTTGTAGTGGCATAAATCAGACGTTTTGGAAGCATGGAGGATATTTATGGAGGATATTAAGAAAGCTGTATGCCAGGCTGAGGATAATATTTCAGGCTGGGCGGAGGAAATTAGTGATTATTTGTTTAATAATCCTGAGTTAAGTGATGAGGAGTTTAATTCGTCTGCTTATCTTGTGGAAAGGCTGCGTGGGGCTGGTTTTAAGGTTACTTATCCATATCTTGGGATTAAGACGGCGTTCCGTGCAGAGTATGGCAATGGTGATGGCAGGACGGTGGCGTTTCCTGCAGAGTATGATGCGCTTCCAGGGTACGGGGCGGACCATAACCAGCCAGCCCATGCCTGCGGGCATAACTGGATAGCAGGGAGTACGCTGGCGGCGGCACGTGCGCTTGCGGATACAAGCCATTTGTTTAATGGAAATATAGTTGTTTTTGGTACGCCATCAGAGGAAAAGTCCGGCAGTAAGGTTACTTTTGCAGAGTGTGGTGCGTTTAACGGGATTGATGCAGTTTTACAGATGCACTTAGGAAGAGTGAATTGTGTTGATACAACAGCAATGGCAATGACAGATTATGTGTTTGAGTTTTATGGAAAGGAAGCACATGCGGCGAAAGAGCCTGAAAACGGGATAAATGCGCTTGATGCCTGCCACCTTGTACTTGCTGGCATTAATGCTATGAGGCAGCAGTTTGGCGCTGGTGTTAAAATCCATGAGATAATAACAAATGGCGGGCAGACTCCTAATATTATACCTGGATATGCCTCAATGTGGATATTTGTAAGGGCAGTTGATAAAGAGCTTCTTGAAAGAGCGGCAGAGCGTGTTGTAAATATTGGAAAAGGTGCAAGCCTTATGACAGGTGCAGAGTTTGTATTTAAGCGGGCGGAAAATACATTTTATGATATTAAACGGGATGAAAACCTTAACAGCCTTATGAAGGCTAACCTTGCAGGGCTTGGAATAACAGTACTTGAAGAGGGTGATAAATACCATTGTGAAAGTACAGATATAGGTAATGTATCATATGTATGCCCTACATGCTATACAACATTAAGTACAGCACATTTATCAGATGCAGGGGTGCATGAACAGGGCTTTATTGAAGTGGCAGGTTCAAAAGGCGCTAAGAAGCTTATGCACATAGCTGCCAAGGCAATGGCAATGACTGCCTTGGACGTGATGGCACATTTTACTTGCCAAACCACATAAATTAGTATATAGTTATATTTACAGTCTGTACTTTGTATAAAAATGGTAAATATTTGATAAAATAATAATTAAATAGAAATTAAGTTAAAGCAGACGGTGGACATTATTCCAGTGCCTGCTTTTTCTATGTACAGGTACAGTTAATAAATGGTTAAAACAGGAGGATAACTATTATGAAGCTTAAAAAAATATTAACAGCTGTTTTATGTGCTACACTGGCATTCGGGCTTACAGGCTGTGGAAGTGGTGGCGGTGAAAGCAAAAATGCACTTGAAAAGGTACAGGATGCAGGTGTTTTAAAGGTAGCAGTTTCACCTGATTTTGCACCTTATGAATTTCAGGACCCTTCAAAAAGCGGACAGGATACTTATGTAGGTTCAGATATTGAGATGATTAAATATATTGCAGACAAGCTTGG
>DKYP01000071.1:0-6850 GCA_002499945.1 Lachnoclostridium sp. UBA7097 | reverse complement strand
CAGAAGAAGGTGGACTGTTCAATTAACGGGTATTATCCGTCAGAGGAGAGGAAGAAGTCAGTAGATTTTACAGATGCTTATTTTGATGATTCAGAGCAGGTGGTAGTGGTTAATAAAGAAGATGTTTCCAAATATAAAGAAGCGTCAGATTTTGACGGTGAAATTGTTACAGCACAGAATGGCTCGGCACAGGATACTATTGTTGACCAGTATCTTTCAGGTGCACAGAAACAGCTTATAAGTAAAGTTACAGATGGCACACAGATGGTTAAATCAAAGAAAGCGGCAGGGGTTGTAGTACAGAAAGTAGTTGCAGACTCTATTGTGGCAAGTGATACTTCACTGGCTATTGCAGAACCTGTATTTCTCTATGATGAGGCAGAGCTTGTGGTTGCAGTAAGTAAAGATGCCAAGGAATTAAAAGATAAGATGAATGAAATTATTAAAGAGATTAATGAACAGAAGCTGTATGAAGGCTGGCTTGTAGATGCACAGGAACTTACAGCAACTATTGGGGAGTAATTATTATGGGTACTGCAATGGAATCTACAATGGCTGGCAATATAATGCGGGTATTAAAGGACTACAGCGGGCTTTTTGTGCAGGGCATAGGCTTTACCCTTTTGCTTGCATTTATAGCAGTAACATTTGGTACAATATTTGGGACATTTGTTGCCCTTTTAAAGATGAGCAGCAATAAGATAGCATCATTTATTGGAACAGCATATATAGAGCTGTTCCGTAACACACCGCTGCTTTTGCAGCTGTATATATTTATGTTCCTGCTTCCAGAGATTGGCATTAACCTTTCACCGTTTGCAGCTGTATCAGTCGGGCTTGTATTAAATACAACGGCTTATATATCAGAGATAATACGTTCTGGTATACAGTCAGTTGACCACGGGCAGACGGAAGCTGCCAGAAGCTTAGGGCTGAGCCATGTGCAGACTTTGCGCATGGTTGTGCTTCCACAGGCAATGAAGAATATACTGCCAGCCCTTGCTAATGAATTTGTTACAGATATTAAGGAAACGTCCCTTGCTTCTACGTTCTTTGTAGGCGACCTTATGACTACATACCGTACAATTAATGGGGCAACGTTTCTGACACTTGAACCTTTATTTATAGCAGGTGTAATATATTTTGTTTTATCATTTACCCTTAGCAAGCTTGTAGCATATCTTGAAAGGAGGCTGCGTGCATAATGATTAAGTTTGAGCATATTTCAAAGAGATTTGGCAGCCTTGAAGTCCTTAAGGATGTAACACAGCAGGTAAGCCAGAATGAGATAGTCAGCCTTATCGGGCCGTCAGGTTCAGGGAAATCTACACTTTTAAGGTGCATGAACCTTCTTGAAGTCCCGTCATCAGGGCGTATTCTTTTTAAAGGTGAGGATATTACAGCCAAGGGCGTAAATATAAATACACACCGCCAGAAGATGGGTATGGTATTCCAGCATTTTAATGTGTTTCCGCATATGACCGTTGAGAAAAATATTACAATGGCA
This sequence comes from Lachnoclostridium sp. UBA7097, assembly GCA_002499945.1. Classification (GTDB taxonomy): domain Bacteria; phylum Bacillota; class Clostridia; order Lachnospirales; family Lachnospiraceae; genus Butyribacter. The sequence continues at coordinate 5,343 of DKYP01000071.1, read as the reverse complement.
CCTGTAAATGTTAAAAAGATGGATAAGGAAAAGGCACATATTAAGGCTATGGAGCTTTTAGACAGGGTAGGGCTTAAGGATAAAGCAGATGTAAAGCCTGTAAAGCTTTCAGGCGGGCAGAAACAGAGGCTTGCAATAGTGCGTGCAATGGCAATGGAACCAGAGGTTATGCTTTTTGATGAGCCTACTTCGGCACTTGACCCTGAGATGGTAGGGGAAGTGCTGGAAGTTATTAAAGACCTTGCCAAGACTGGAATGACTATGATGATAGTTACACATGAGATGGGCTTTGCAAAGGAAATATCAGACAGAGTGTTTTTTATGAATAACGGGGTTATTGCAGAAGCAGGGACACCTGGAAAGATTTTTGAAGAACCAGATAATGACAGGCTTAAGGAGTTTTTAAGCAAAGTATTATAACAGCATGGCAGCAGCTAAATGGCAGTCCGGGGAGGCAGATATGTGGCATAATAATAAAAGGCGCAGGGGATTGTTATGTTTTGTAGCAGTTATGGCAATTCTTCTGGTACTACAGCCAGTGTGTACGCCTGTTGCATTTAATGCAGGTGGTGCAGATATGTATGTAAAAGCGGCTTCTTCATTTTTGCAGGGGCATGGGCAGCTGTCGGTAAAGGGCAGGCAGCTTGTTGATAAGAAAGGAAAGCCTGTACAGCTTAAAGGCGTTAGTACACATGGGATTAACTGGGATGTTGGATATCCATATGTAAATGAAACTTCATTTAAGACAATACGTGATAAATGGGGTGTTAATACAATACGCCTGGCAATGTATACAGAGGATTACAATGGCTACTGTGTTACAGATGATGGAAACAGGAAGAAGCTTTTAGAAACAATAGATACTGGTGTACAGGCAGCGGCAAAACTTGGAATGTATGTAATAATTGACTGGCATGTGCTTAATGACCAGAATCCAAAGAAGCACCAGAAAGAAGCGGTTGCATTTTTCAAAAAAGTTAGTAAAAAATACAGTTCTTATAATAATGTATTGTATGAGATTTGTAATGAGCCAAATGGCGGGACAACATGGAGTGATATTAAGTCATATGCCAAAAAAGTAATCAAGGCAATAAGGAAAAATAGTGAAGCTGTTATAATAACAGGGACGCCAAACTGGTCACAAGATGTTGATGTGGCATCAGAAAGCCCGTTAAAAGGTTTTTCTAATATAATGTATTCGGTACACTTTTATGCAGCAACACACCAGGACAGTTACCGCGAAAAGTTAAAGACAGCTTATAATAACGGGCTTCCAGTAATATGTACAGAATTTGGCGCATGTGAAGCAAGCGGCAATGGGGCTTATAATTTCCAGAGTGCAAATAAGTGGATTAAATTAATGGATAGTTATAAGACAGGGTATATTTGCTGGAGTCTTTCCAATAAAGCAGAAAGTGCTTCACTTTTAAATTCTTCATGTACTAAAACATCAGGTTATAAAAACTCTGATTTATCAGAGCAAGGCAAATGGCTTGTAAAAAAATATAAAAAGTAGCAGGGTTTAAAGCAGGGCAGGTTACAATAAGTTAAAACCTGCCCTGCTTTTTTATTTTGCCTGTTCTAAGGCTTTAATAATTTCCCTGATATCACTATTAATGCATATTGACTGGTGGTTTATTTCCTTTGGGCAAATTGCTTCCCCATAGTTAATACAGGCATAGGTTGCATTTTTATTTCTGGATGTCATGTTCCAGAAAGGATATTTAATAATAACAGGGGTGTTGCTGCCTACGCCAAGTTCCAGATATAAAATTCTGGTATTTTCCCTGGTATGCAGGAAATTATTATACCGTTCTGCTGCCATATACCAGCCATCATCTTGTACAAACTTGTCATCTGCACGGAGATTTGTTGTTAGTGGTTTGCCACAATGTGGGCAGACTGGCAGCAGTGCGGATGGTATGTGCATGTCTTTTTGCTGTTCCATCATCTGGCGTATTATATCCTCATTATCAAATGTTTTATTACAACATGGTACGCTGCACTGCAATAACCCATAATCACCCTGTGTATAGAAAAGCTTTTTTTTATCAAAACCTGCTTTCTGGAAACAGTGGTCAACATTGCTTGTAATTACGAAATAATCTTTATCTTTCACAATATCTAAGAGTTCCTGGTAAACAGGTTCTGGTGCATCCATATAGCGGTTGATGTAAATATAACGGCTCCAGTATGCCCAGTGTTCTTCTGGTGTTTCATATGGGTAAAATCCGCCAGAGTACATATTATGGAAACCGTATTTATCTCCAAAATCTGCAAAATATTTCCTGAAGCGTTCCCCGCTATATGTAAATCCTGCTGAAGCTGACAGCCCGGCGCCTGCCCCAATTACAATAGCGTCTGCCGTTTTAATTGCATTTGCAAGTTTTTTTATTTGTGCATTTAAGTTATCTGTTGTTTTTGCATATGATATTTTTGAAAACATATAAAACCACCTCCGCATTTGTATATATTTCTTACAATATTATAATTAATCCCTGCGGACTATTGCACCTGCAGGACAGGTTTCATAACAGTTGCCACAGTGAAGGCAGTGTTCTTGTATGATTTTATATTTTTCCCCCTGGCTGATGCACCGCTGCGGGCAGTTTTTTAAACAGCTGCCACAGCCAATGCAGGCATCTGTAATATAGTAGCCTTTTGGTGTGATATTTCTGTTACCTATAGTATAACTTTCCCTGAATATAGGATTAACACCGAGATTAAAATACTCAATTTCTGCGTTGGTAATCTGGAATACAATTCCTGCCATATGCCTGGTATTATCTGGATATACATTATACAGATATGGCTGTTCATTAAAAATTGTATCAATCCATTGTTCCTGGCTTTCTTCTGCAACAGGGACTGCCTTTGCAGAAAGACGTATCATTTCTTTATATTTTGTATAGCCAAGTATCTGTACACGTCCGTCTGCAAGCAGTTCACGGCAGAAATTTTTGCCTTTGGCTGTAAAAAAGTACATTGTATCTGGTTCATAATGTATAGCACTGATATTGCGGAGCTGCGGGTTTCCAAGCCCGTCAACTGTTGCAAAAGCAAGCACACCTACATATTGAAGTTTCTGTAAACAGGTTTTTGCGTCCATAGATATTCCTCCTTTATATTTCTACTACAATTTTGCCATTAACACCGCTATTATCCAGAGCCATGCAGGCTTCTTTAATATTAGTAAAACCAAATGTTGCCCCTATACAGGGAGTTAATTTATGTTCTTTTATAAAAGAAAAAATTTCATCTATAATTTTTTGTGAAGGCCAGTTGCTATAGAAACTTGTGAGATATACCCCATTTGGTATAAATTTAACAGGGTCAAACCCATTTAATGCATATACTCCGCCAAGAACACCTGTATTACAGGCTATGCCTCCTTTTTCAATGCAGCAGAGTGTATCATGTAATGTTTTAGGGCCGACAAGTTCCAGTGCTTTTGTTATCCCATGCACCATACCTTCTAATTTTCCAGTATCAAGTACAGCTTCATCTGCATCTGCAAGAAGCGGCAGCTTGCTTTTACGGTGTGTTGTGGCTATTACTTTACAGCCAATGGCTTTTGCAATCTGTATTGCCACATATCCCAGTGTGCATGTTGCCCCACGTATTAATAATACATCATCTTTTTTAATATCCAGACATTCAAAGAGTGAACCCCATGCTGTAAAATAAGTTTCAGGTACTGCTGCCAGTTCTTTCCATGAAAGGCTTGTATTTACTGCAAAAACATGGTGTACAGGAAGCAGTGCATATTCTGCATAACTTCCATTAAAACTGCGTCCCATGCCGCCCATTAGTGCTATTACTTTCTGGCCTTTTTGGAAGTGGCTGCCGGATGTCTGGACGACTTCGCCGGCACATTCTATTCCAGGTATAAGGGGCTTTTGTATATAATCATTTTCAATTTCATGCAGGCGTAAAATTTGTTCAGAATGGTTCATCCCAAATGCCTTTACCTTTATAAGAACCCACCCTGGCATGGTTTCTGGCATTGTAACCTCTGATAATGTAACTTCACTGGCTGGCGTAATGCCATTAAGCAGGACTGCTTTCATATCCGGGCACCTCCTTCCAGCACTGTGGGTCTGCATCATAAAAATCCCCATTTGCTCCGCTTGCCACAGCAGGACACCCCCTGCACCATGCCTTTAACTCACAATGGGAGCATTTTTTAAATTTATCATATTCACGGTATTTTTCCATCTCACAGACCCACACATCTGCCAGACGGTCTTCAAAGACATTTGCTACTTTACTGTTCTGTACACGGCGGCAGGCATAGACATCACCTGTTGGAAGGATTGTCATATGGCAGTTCCCGCAGTTACAGCCCCCATAAATCATATCTTCCCTGGCATTTTCTGGTATTTTAAATTTCCCTGTTTCATATTCATATAAAGTCCAGAGGTGGTCCTTTTTATTAAAATATGTTTCACAGCCAGCCGTCTTGTATTCTTTGAACTTTTTATCGCAGACAGCCAGCAGTTCCCTGTATTCCATTGGGGTCATGCCAGTATCTTTATCACTGCTTGCCGGGCAGTATCTTGCAAATGCAAAAACATCTGCTTTATAAGCAACAACTGTATCAATAATATCTGGTATTTCTTTTATATTTGTACCTGAAACAGTAGTCATAATAACTGCCCGGATACCAGCTTTTTTGAGACAGCTTATTTTTTCAAGGGTGGTATCAAATGAGCCAGGCTTCCGGAACCAGTCGTGGGTTTCCCTCATACCGTCAATGGAAAGCTGGTATTTCTGGCAGCCATATTCCTTTAAACGCTGGCAGGTTTCATCATTTAAATGGAACGGGTTTCCAAGAATGGTAAATGGAATCCCACTGCTTTTTAACATTCCAAGAAGCTTCCAGAAGTCCGGGTGCAGTATGGGGTCACCGCCTGTAATATAAAAATACGGAAGACGGTTATATACTTTACAGAAATCTTCACAATTTGCCAGTACATCTTCCATCTGTTCCAATGACATTGAATCCAGTGCCTTGCAATTATTTTCTGAGAAAATATAACAATGCTTACACCGCTGGTCACAGTCATCAGTAATATGCCATTGGAAAGCAAAGTATTGTTTTGCTGTATTTTTATTTACGCTCATAAATGATACCTCCCTTTATATAGTAAATCCATATGGATAATATTTTCTGGAAAAATCCGCCGGCAAAAACCTGTCCATATGCCAGGACAAGAAATTACCGGGGAAATTTACAGGATAAAAATCCTGTGCCATAAAAAATCCTGGCTATTTGTCACCAGCCCCGCAAGCAGAACCGCATGCAGCAGGTTTTTCCTCCGGCTTGTCACCAGAACCACA
>DKYP01000100.1 GCA_002499945.1 Lachnoclostridium sp. UBA7097 | reverse complement strand
AACCGCACAGGTGGAAATTTTTCCCAAAATGTAACGAAAAGAAACCAAAACAAAAAACACTATGGAACTGCTGTGGCAAACTTGCCAGTACCATAGTGTTTATAATCTAAAACCAGTTTTATTTAACTGTTATATTTTTACTTACTGTTTTTACCTTGCCGCCTGCAAGCTTAACCTGTACAGTTATTACAGCCTTGCCTTTGCTTTTTGCCTTAACCACGCCATCCTTTGACACCCCGGCAATTTTGCTGTCAGATGACTTGTATTTAATAACTGCTGCCTGGCTTCCATAAGGGACTGCTGCTTTAAGCCCTGTCTTTTTAACAAGCCCTGTTGCAAGGCTTGTATTTATCTTTATACTGCTGCCCTTCTTAACAGCCAGCTTATTAAATGATATATCTGAACCGCCAAGCAATGTTACAACATTTTTGCCTTTTAATTCTTTACTGGTTACTACATAATCCCTGCCAATATAACCTTCAAAAGCAGCCATGCCAGAACCTGTTATATTTTTCCTGCTGTTTGCAATTTCTTCAAGCCTGCCTGTGCTGTTGTTATAGTGGTATATATATACACTGCTGCCTGGCTTTACACTTGTAAATAATACAGGCGTTGTTACTTTAATTCCTGTCCCTGTTTTTGTTTTATCCCCTGCTATTGATACTGTATCTATTGATACTGTATATGTATCCTCCTCTTTTATGCCATTAGCAGACAAAATACTTTGTACTTTAGATTTCATGCCAGAAGCCATTTCTGGTACCTTGCCCGTCTTAACAGCTACACTAATGCCACCAGATACCTTTGCCATCTCACTTTGTGGCATTGTAACAGTATAAGACTTTAACGGGTCTTTGCTGGCAATTTTAACAACAAGTTTCCTGCCATCTTTTACAGCACTGGATATGCTTTCCTTTGGGATTGTAACTTTTTTAACAGATATACCACCAGTCTTTGGAACTATTACCTTAACCAGCATTTTAGGCTTTCCGTTGCCCTTAACACCTGTAACCGCAGGCTGCCCGGCACAAAGTTCCACATTTTTAATATTTGCTTCCTTTAAAAATTCTATAAAACTTTCTGGTATTTTTCTTGTTACGCAGCTGTCATTATTAAGGCTTGAAACGCCTATATAAACCACAGCATTTGTATTCATTATGGCATCATTTGTATCATAAGTCCTTGTTATAACTAAAGAGGCATTAACATTTGTGCTTTCAAGCTTCTCTGTTACTATTGTCCCGCTTTCAAGTTCCTCTGTTACAGTTTCATTGACATCCTCTGTGCCATCCTGCCTTAAAACCCTTTCAACAACTATTGTCTTATTATCATCAACTGTAGTAGTAACCTCTGTAATAACCCCTTCCTCTTCATCTTCATCTTCCACGGCCTCATATAATACTGGTGATTGTACCGCTGCAATGCTTTGCACACCTGTATGTGGTAATGCCAGTAAAACACCAAGAAGCACTGCTGCTGCCTGCCTGTTTCCTTTCATAAATTTAATTCCTGCCTTTCTTAAGAATATACTGGCATTACCTGGTACAAAACACAAACAATATGGAATTAATTTTATTTTACAGTTACTTTTTTCTGGACTTTTTTAACCTTTCCATCTGCAAGTTTTACCTGTACAGTTATTACCGCCTTGCCTTTTCCCTTAGCCTTGACAGTGCCATTCTTTGATACCTTGGCAACTTTGTTGTCAGATGACTTGTATTTAATAACCGCTGCCTGTTTTCCATAAGGAACTTTTGCTTTAAGGTCTGCCCTGGCTGCAAGTTCTTCTGGAAGCTTTGTTTTAACTTTTATGCTGCCGCCTTTTTTAACAGACAATTTATTAAATGATACCTTTGGTTTGCTGATAAGCGTCACAACATTCTTGCCACTTAACTCTTTATCTGTTATTACATAATCACTGCTAGCATATCCTTCAAAAGCTGCCATTCCAGAAGCAAGCACTGTACTCTTGCTGTTTGCAATTTCTTCAAGTTTGCCTGTACTGCTATTATAACAGTATACATATACTTTGTCACCCGGTTTTACATTTGAAGAAAGTACAGGGGCAGTTACTTTAAGCCCAATACCATTATTTGCTTTGTTATCTGCTGTTGATACAGTATAAGCACCCTCTGCCCCGATATTATTAGCAGATAAAATGCCTTCTACTTTAGTTTTCCTGTCCTGTGCCATACCAGAAATCCCACCTGCCTGTACAGCAACATCCATATCACCCTTCATTTTCTTAAGTTCACTTTGTGGTATTGTAACAGTATAAGACTTTGACGGGTTTTCATTTACAATCTTTACAACAAGCTTCCTGCCATCATCAACAGCACTGGATATGCTTTCCTCTGTAAGTGTAACTTTATTAACAGACACATTCCCGGATTCAGGGACAATTACCTTTACCAGCATTTTAGGCTTGTTGTCACTCTTTACAGCACTAACCGCAGGCTGTTCAATACAAATTTCTGCATTCCTTATATCCGCTTCTGCTAAACCTTCCATAAACTCTGCCGGAATTGTCCTTTCAGGAGAAGTATCATTATTAATGCCAGAATTACCTATACGGATAACTGCATTTGAATTAATTATATTCTCATCTGCATCATAAGTTGTTGTTATAACCAGGCTTGCATTAACATTTGAACTTTCAAGCTTCTCTGTTACTACCTTTGCATTGCCTGCTTCCTCTGTTACAGTTTCCTTAACACTCTCTGTGCCATCAGGCCATTTAACTGTTTCAGTAACTATTGTTTTATTATCCTCAACTGTAGTAGTAGTATCTGTAACAATATCTGTATTTGTATCACCTGGTACTGCTGTGTTCCCTGATGGTGGTGCAGCTGACGGTGCACTGGAAGGAACTGTGCTGGTTTGTGGTGCAGATGTACCACCTGGCTGGGTACTGGTCTGCGGCGCAGATGTGCCACCTGATGGCTGGCTGCTTGACACTGGTGCCTGCGTAGAAGATGAACCTCCTTGTGAACCACCTGATGAACCACCTGACGTACCCGGGATATAATATGAAGGACTCTGTGTTCTTAATGGTGTTGGGGTTGGAACAGGAGCTGGAGTTCCATCTGGGGTTGGAGCTGGTGTTACCTCTGGTTCTGGTGTCCCTTCTGGCTCTGGTTCTTTTTCCCACTTTGCATATAATGTAATATCCCCTATTGAACCTGCAGCAAGTGAAGAAACCTGTTCTGTAAACCCACTGTCCTTATACCATCCTTTGAAAATATAACCTTCCTTAGAAGGTTCTTTAAAATCAATTGCTTGTAATTCATTATAAACCGCCGGATTTCCTGGATTGTTTATTCCGCCATCTAAATTATATATTATAGAATAATCATCTAAACCAGAAGAACGGTATAAAAATACATCATCTATACTTCCCCACATTTCAGCAGGACCACTAACAGTAATTGTAATCTTAAGAGTATCACCTGCTGATGCATTCACTTCATCCGTTATAGGATGCTGCCAGGCTTTCCAGCCTTTAAGTTCAGTATCTGTTTTTTCAGAAACCTCCTTTGTATTATTAGTATTTTCCAGTTTAATTGATATCTTGCCTTCTCCGCCGCCTCCCTGGATATACATATAAGCAGAATATTTTCCAGCCTCCTCTGCTTTGATACTTTGTGAAATTGTAAAATTAATTTCTGACTCAGAATAAAAATGTAATGTTTGTTTTCCACTTCTTGGGTCTGATGTTATATTATTATCTACGCCATTTCCTGTAATAGTCCACACATCATCTGTCCATTCAGAATTGCTTTCTTCAAATCCACCATTTTGCAACAAATTTTTAGGTGTAACTATTACTGTACAGACAGCTTCAAGAGCAGTGGTTTCATCTCCAACAGTATAGCTTGCTGTTCCTTTTACCTTATATGTACCAGGAGCACTAATTGCATTTTTATCTTCCTGGTTCCACTGTACATCTAATTCCTCCTCTTCTTCATTATTGTAAAGTATTTTTAATTTATCTGGAAGTGAAGGTACTTCACCATATGACACTTCTATAATATCAGGATTAATTACTGAATCCAGACGTTTAGGTGTAACTGCACCTGTATTTACATATTTGAATACATTTAATGATGGTAATGGCTTGCCAGAAAAATCAAATAATGCCTGGTTATCTACCGCAGAACCACCATACCATTTTCCAGCATCTTCAGGGTCATATTCCCCCGCAGGGCTTGAAGCCCATCCAGAACCATATTTTTCCCATGCTGCCTTATTTTCTTCAAGGACTTTTGCTGCATCTTCTGCATCTTTATTATAGATTTTTACAGGAATCCATGCTGGTTCCCAGTACATTACACCAATTCCTGCTTCACCAATATCATGGACCGCCTGCATTACACTACGTATTTCTTTTGCCTGCCCTTGTACAGTAAAAGGATAAGGCATCCCTGTATCATTGCTGCCTTCACGCACTGTATTATCATGTCCATCCCCATCTTCAAGTGAAGTTGCCCATGATGTTTCTGCTACCATAACTTTCTTGCCATAAGTAGTTGCTACATTTCTCAATACTTCAGTAAGATTCTCTGTTGTACCATGCCAGAATGGATAATAAGAAGAGGCAAAAATATCATAATCTACATTGTTATCATTTAGATTTTTTGCAATTGTAGCATATTTTCCTGATGTTTCAGGATTTGTAAAATGAAGTGCTACAAGAATATCTTTGTTATTTTTTTCTGATACTTCACGTACTGCTGCACTTCCCGCATTAAAAATTTTAGCCATATTAGCCCATGAAGCTTCACCACAAATGCCGCCTGTAGTTTCATTACCCACCTGTACCATTCCAACATTAACACCATGATTAATAAGTTTTGTAAGACTGTCTTTGGTAAATTCTGTTATTGCTGTTACTTTTTGGTCTACTGAAAAATTTTCCCATAACTTTGGCGCCTTCTGTTTTGCTGGGTCTGCCCAGAAATCAGAATAATGGAAATCAATTAATACTTTCATGCCTGCATCAGTTGCAAGTTTTCCTATAGTTTTTGCTTTTTCAATGTCATTATTTCCACCGCCATAGCCTTTTCTATCTTTGTCATATGGGTCATTCCAGACACGTATACGGATATAATTAACACCTGCTTCCTTTAATTGTTTGAAAAATGCTAAATCATCAATCTCATTGCCATCCCAGTCTTTAAATTTAACCCCGCTGTCTATAAGACTTACATAAGATGAAACATCAACCCCCTTAATAAAATCATCACTCAAACCGTCTATTTTCTCTACATTAATACCTGCATTTTGCACAACAGAAGCATCTACTAATGAAAATTTTGCAGTATTTAATGCGTCAAGTGCATCTGTTACTTCCTGTAAAGTTGCATTTTCATTATCAGAAACAGTTTTTGCTGATGTTAATGCTGTTTGTAAAACTTTCCAGCTGCCTGTAGTATAATCATTAGCATTTAATGAACCTATTTCCGTTATAAGGGATTGAAGTTTTTCTTTTGCAGCAGCAAGCTGTTCATCCTCTGAAACAACTGCTGTAAGAGAAACCTTGTCAATATACCCCCAGCCACCTGCTTCTATTTCAATATGAAAACCAACCTTTACATTTGTCTTGTCTTCCGTTGTTATAACTTTATAAACAGACTTCGTCCAATTACCATTACCTGCATCTGTCTGTACATCATCACCTTTTTCACCATCAAAATAAGGATATACACTTTCACCGCCAGCACCCATTGACCAAAACGAAAGTTCGTATGTACCCGCTGGAAGAGAAGATATATTTTGTATACATAAATAATTAGCAGCTGCTTCATTATAGAAATTTACAGATTTTTTACCTTCTTTGGCATTATTTGATTGTTCCACTACCCTAAGTCCTTCAGAACCTGTAACTTCCCATTCATATCCATCATCACCTATCCAGCCATCCTCAAAACTACCATTTGTAATGTACTCTGTTTCTGCTGCCTGCACGCTTACTGGTGTTATAAATCCGCTACTACCCCCCCCCGGTTGTGTAACCATCATAGCTACACTAAGAAATACTGCGGTTGCCCGCCTTTTAAATTTTCTCATATTTCTACCTCCATTTTTTTAGTTTAAAAACTATACATGCTCCAAAAGAACGAATTTTCCTGCGCAACTTACCATGGCACAAGTTGCGCAACCGATTGTCCAGATGTTAATTAATAATATAGCATAATTATTTTTATATAACTATTGCACAAAGTTACAAAGTTTCTTTTTAGATTTTGTAAATTTTGCACAAATCCGCCATGCTTTTATTGTACAATTTTTTATTATATTAAAAAAGACAGTCTGCTTAAACTTATTTAGGCAGGCTGCCCTGTATCATTATAATGAATCATTTTTTTTAATTATTAATAAATCATTGCAATTTATGTAAAAACCATGTCTGTGGTGTACTCTTTCCTTAATCTGGACAAACCCAGAACCTTGGACAAAACTTGAAAAAATTCTATTATCTGATATAATAAAAATGCAGAAAACTGAGGTGATATAAATGGATATGCTGCCAATTAAAGATATGGCTAATACTTATATAGAACATTCAATAGTAATCAATAATTTTGTTACAACGGTTGGAATACAGTTGAAAAATTCTTTATGCCGTGTATTTGGTGACAATATGAAATATAAGTGGATAGAGAATAATAATAAACCAGTTATTCCAGATGTATCTATAAATTGTGATATTAGAAACAGGCGTTCAACAAATTTTTTAGGTGTGCCCAGATTTATTATGGAAGTTTTATCTGATGTAACAGAAGAACATGACCGTAATGAAAAAATGGAACTATACAAAAAAGTGGAAGTTGCAGAATACTGGCTTGCTGACTGGAGAAAAAAGCAGGTAGAAATATATGTATTGTCGCCTGATGAGAGTTCTATTGACAAATCAGAATATCAATTGATGTCAATAGTTACAGAACAAAATAAAGAAGATTTGGGGATTTATATGTTTCCTAATGTAAAAATTAATTTTGACCAGTTATTTGATTGTGTGGATTGACAGAAAAATGCTATCAATAAAAATGAGGAAAAAGGAGCAGTTAAATGCGTTTTTGGATTGGTGTAGAAAATTTTGCTAAAATAGAAAGTGCCAGGGTTTGTATTAATAATTATACACTTTTTGTTGGACCAAATAATAGCGGAAAGACTTTTTTAATGCAGCTTATACAAGGCTTAAGTGATAAAATTACCGGGCTTCTGGACGAAGATGTAATGGATATTGTTTTAGCTGAAAAAATAGAAGGATATAGCAAATACTTGATAAATAAGGATAATATTGTACAATTTACTGAATGTATAAATAAAAAATTACACCTAAAAAAAGAGCAAATTATAGAAGATATCTTTAAAAAAACTATTCCTATAGAAAAATTGTATATAGATGTTGAATTAGAAAATAACAGCTTCTACAAAATTGATATTACGGACAACAAATGCCTTGAAAATGAAAAAATAAGAAAACTATTTGGGCAACAATTATTTTCATATGGCTCTTTAAAAAATATTGACAAACTTATTAATATTGGTGTCTTATCTGAAGTAAAAGAACAGAAAGAAAATGCGCTTGTTGCATCAACCCATCTTTCCCCTGCAAAGGATACAAAGAAGTTTATTTTCAGGGATATGTTACGAAATATTTTTGAAAAAAGCAGTTTATTTCTGCCAGCATCCAGGACAGGATTAATGCTTTTGTACCGTGATTTTTTTGCAAACAAAACGGATGATGCAATTTCTTATAGAGTAGCAGAAAACAGGCTGGTACAAGATAACGGACAATACAATGGACTGACCCAGCCAGTATACGATTTTCTGCGTTTCCTTCAAACTTATTCAGAAGATGAAAAAAAATATGAAACATATAAAAATGAACTATCTTTTTTTGAAGATAAAATAATTGAGGGACATATTAATACAAACAAATATGGAAATTTTTCTTATAATCCAAAAAATGATTATAATAATATAATACCTATGTACCTTGCCTCTGCTATGGTTAACGAGGTAACACCTTTAGTTCTGGCATTAACTTCTGAAACAAGATATGAAAGGCTTATTATTGATGAGGTTGAAGCAAGCCTGCACCCAGAAAAGCAGTTGGAATTAGTCCGTTTTCTAAACAGGCTTAATAATGCAAGTATCAATATTATACTTAGTACACATAGTGATACCTTTGTTTCCAAGTTAAATAATTTATATGTTTTATCAAAATATATAAAAGAAAACAGCAATAATGAAATTGAGAAATATTTTCACTTGGAAAAAGAAGATTTAATCAAATCTGAAAATTTATTTGTGTATGAATTTATCTTCCAGCCAAATGGAAAAAGTATAGTAAAAGAAATTATTCCAGATTCCAGGACAGGTTTCCAGTTTGACTTGTTTACAAAATCTGCTATGGAACTCTATAATGAAGCACTAAGGTTAGGAGAAATAAATGTAAATGTTTAAATTAAATACAACACTATTAAAAGCTGGTGCACAAATCCAAAAAAATGTTTTATATAAAATAAATAAAAATATGATTTTATCTGTACAAGAAGAACATAATAATAGCATAAACAAAGAAATTGTTAATCTGGAGTATATTTTAAAAGATGGACAATATGCAGTATTTGGAAAAGAATATAGAGCCCAAAGTGTTTTAAAGGATAATTGCAAATCAGCAGATGTTTTAACATGTGTTATAGATAATAACAATAAAAAAATATATTCATTAATATTAGACATAAAAAAGGATATATCTGCCTTTAGTGATGACTTGCTAAAGGATAATGCTTTGCTGGTTGCAATTAGTGAAGTCCGTGATTTTATAGAACAGCTTAATCATGCCACATTACATAAAGAAAGTTTTTTATCGTATTGTAAATACGATGGCTATACAGAAACTGCGGAAACCGGTATTGCAACAACAAATTTTGAGAACAAAAAATTCTCAGATGCAGCAGATTTTCTTGAAAGATTACCAAATCTTGAAAAACCTTCTAATATGCCGCCTTTATTATGGTATAAGTTTAAAAACAGTCTTATGCCATATATAAGAGAAGTAGTAAGGCTAAGAAATTTTGCCAGCCAGAAAGTTTCCATTTGTGGTACTTTACGTCATTTGCATGTATACTTATTAGAAAAGGTAAACGAATCTGAATATGCTGTTTCAATAAAAATAAGGCTTGATAGTTAAACATGCTTATCCAGTAAAAATAAACAGAGCCAGAAATCTTACAATGATTAGCTGGCTCTTATCTGCACTCTTTATACGTACTCCTGTAACTTCACTTACATCAACCAGTTTTAAAATCTGGCACAAGTTTAAAAAATACATAATTGCATACAAATTATAAATTCCCTGCTGGAATCCATAACTCTTTGTCCAAACTTTTTATACGTACTCCTGCAACTTTACTTACATCAACTGGTGCTGCAAATAATACAGTCCTGATGTAAGTATCATTTTCACTTTCCCTGCCCCACTGGCCTGTATCAGCTTGTTTTATAATAGTACCATCTTTTAATTCAACTGTTATATCATAATAAAATATATCTTCCCTGTAACTTTTCCGGGCATCTCCCTGTTTATTCTTTCCCTCTATTCTTAATGATAATGGTGAAATCTCCATGCTATAGATTTGACCCATATCTTTCTTCTTTAGCAGTTCCTTATCTACTGGTATATTACAGCTTTCTGCAATCTTTTGGATATTAAATTCTGAAACTAAATCATATTTATCATCATCCCATTTTTCTGCTCTTTTTACCAGTATCTTATCTCCTGGATTTATTTCTTCTTCTACATTTAACTGGTAACAGCCTTTTAAGCTTCCATCTTCCTGGACTTGTGGAAACATAGTAATCATACCCATTGGATAATCAGACTTACTTCCTGCCAGAAAGAACCTTAAGTTCTCATTGTGTACTCTTTTTTTGGCTGTATTATCTGGATTTATAACAGAAAAAGGAATACATATATAATTTTTGTCACATACAACTGCATCAAATTTAAGGGTACCGCCTTCAAGTTTAATTTCATTATCCAGCACATTTCCATATTCTGAATATATTTTTTTCTGTTCCTCTGTAACTTCAGGTTTGTCTATGCTAAATAAACCAAAAGCCTGTACTATACTGTCCACTATTCCTGTATTTGCTGCAAGTACAGGCACGCCTGCAAACAGCATTACACAGGCACAGGCTGTAGCAATGGCTGGTACAGGAAGTTTCCTGCCTGCCTTTATCCTCTTTTTACTTTCCTCTGCTTTAATATTTGACAATATCCTTTCTTTCTGTTCCCTGTCCATCTGTATCCCATTATACATTTCTTTAAATAATTCCTGTTTCATCTTTAAAACACTTCCTTTCTTTTAATAACTCCTGCTTAATCATTTTCTTTGCACGGGCAATCCTGGCTGATACAAGGTTTGGTGTTATATGGAGGATTTTCGCAATCTCCTTTACTTTGTATTCCTCATAATAACGCAGATATAATACAGTGCTGTATTTTGCCGGAAGCCCTGACACCAGTTCATATAAACTGCTGCTGCCGCTGTCCTTAAATAAAATCTCTGCCTGCATGGTATCTTCTAATGGCTGGACACGCTTTATCCATGCAGAAGAAAGCAGGCTCTTACAGCAATTCACTGTCACACGGATAAACCACGCCTTTTCATGTTCACTACTTTTAAAATCTGGTCTCTTCTTTAAAAAACGTAAAAACACTTCCTGGACAACATCCTCTGCCATCTGCACATTATTTCCATATGATATGGCAATCCTGTAAACCATATCAGAATAACGTCCAAAAAGTTCTTCTACATTACGGCCTGTATCCATAATTTACCTCCTTTCCTGCTGGTTCTTACATGCCTTCATATATAACACTTTTTATAACATTAAAATCTGACAAAAGTTTAAAAAAATTTTTAAAAGGAAAAACAATAGAATAATACACTGGAATATGATATAATTAAACTGCTGCCGTACCTCCAGCAGAAAGGGGGTGAGGTTTCATGACAGAAATTCTTATGTCTGTCTTTGTTTCCATTACGGCAAATGTAGTAAGTTACTACATATGCAAATGGCTGGACGAAAATAATGATTAGGCAGCAAACAGCCTGAAAATATGTATTCTGCCTTTATAGACAGGAAAAAACCAGAGCCGACACTCTGGTTTTTTTGGTTTCATGACATTTCTACATCTATTTTTGCTTCCTAGCTGTATATTATAATACAGCCAGATTCTGAAAATGTCAATAGTTTTATATACATTTTAAATCTTTTTTACTTCCTGTTTATCTGTGTTCTATGCTTCTTATACTCCATGATTTAGGTATCATAATCTCTTTATAAAGGTTAATTGCATACCTGTCACTCATACATGCAATAAAATCGCATACTGCCCTTTCTTTTGTTTCCCCGTTTTCTATCATATTAATAAATTCATCTGGAAGTTTTTCTATATTCTTTATATAATACTCATAAAGCTGTTCTATTAAGTGCTTTACTTTCTGTTCTTCCCTTTTTGCCAGCGGGTTTCTGTAAACATTTTTAAAGAGGTAGCTTCTAAGCCCGGACATGCTTTTCTTAACTTCTTCTGACATACATATATTATTTTTACCTCCGCTGTTTTTTACAATATCATGCACAAGTGTATTAAGCCTTTTATTAGTGCTGTCACCAAGGACATCTGACAGTTCTTTTGGAATCTCTTTTTCTGAAATTATTCCTGCACGTATAGAATCATCTATATCAGAATTTATATATGCAATTTTATCTGAAAAACGCACAATTTTGCCTTCAAGTGTATGCGGTTCTGATGCAGTCCGGTGGTTTAATATGCCATCCCTCACTTCTTTGGTAAGGTTTAACCCCCTGCCGCCTTTTTCCAGGACTTCAACTACCCTTACACTCTGCATGTTATGGTGGAAACCGCCACTATCCTTTGTTATTTCATTTAACGCACTTTCCCCTGCATGGCCAAATGGTGTATGCCCAAGGTCATGCCCGAGTGCAATGGCTTCTACAAGGTCTTCATTAAGCATAAGTGCCCTTGCAAGCGTCCTTGCATTCTGTGCCACCTCCAGGGTATGGGTAAGGCGGGTCCTGTAATGGTCGCTCTCTGGTGAAAGAAAAACCTGTGTCTTGTCTTTAAGACGCCTGAATGCCTTGCAGTGGATAATCCTGTCACGGTCACGCTGGTAATCTGTCCTTATATCGCACTGTGGTTCTTCCCTGTCCCTTCCCTGTGTCTGGTCTGCAAATGAAGCATACCTGCTTAATATCTGGTGTTCCCTTGCTTCCTGTTTCTGCCTTAGATTTATTAAAATATTTTCCTCTCCCATATTAATCCCCTGCTAATTCCCCATAATAATAAAATCCCCTGCTTTCACATAATTTAACAGGTACAATCTTTCCTATAAGGTCTTTACTGCCCTTAAAATGCACTAAATAATTCTGTCCTGTCCTTCCTGTTACATACCCTTCTTCCTGTGCATTAATTTCCTCAACCAGCACATCATAAGTCTTTCCCAGGTATTGCCCTGCCTTCCTGGCTGTGCTGCCATGTACTGCCTCTAAAAGCCTGTCAAACCTCTCCTTTACAACATCCTCTGGTACCTGGTTGTCCATTGAAGCAGCGGGTGTCCCTGTACGCTTGCTGTATATAAATGTAAAGGCATTATCATAACAAACTTTTTCTACCACATCAAGCGTTTCTTTAAAATCCTCTTCTGTTTCACCAGGAAATCCTGTTATTATATCTGTTGTAATTGCAATATCTGGTACAGCTTTTCTTATCTTATCCACAAGCAGAAGATAATCTTCTTTGGTATAATGGCGGTTCATAATCTTAAGAAGCCTGTTGCTGCCTGACTGCAAAGGAAGATGTATATGCCTGCAAAGCTTTTCTGAACGTCCCATAAATTCTATAAGGCCATCTGACAAATCCTTTGGATGCGAAGTCATAAAACGTATCCGCTTAAGCCCGTTTATGCCCTCCACCCTTTCAAGAAGCTCTGTAAAAGTTACAGGCTCTTCAAGGTTCTTGCCATAAGAATTAACATTCTGGCCAAGCAACATAACTTCTGAAACACCATCTTTTACAAGCCCTTCTATCTCCTCAATAATATCTTCTGGTTTCCTGCTCCTTTCCCTGCCACGCACATAAGGCACTATACAATAACTACAGAAATTATTGCAGCCGTACATAATATTTACACCACTCTTAAAAGGATATTTCCTTTCCGCAGGCAGGCTTTCCACAATCTCCGTAGCATCCTCCCATACATCAATTACCATCTTTTTGCTGTCTGGTTCATCAAGCACTTTCATTGCAAGAAGTTCAGCAAATTTATATATATTATGTGTACCAAATATTATATCAACATTTTTATAACTTTTCTTAATCTTTTCAACAGCCTCTTTCTCCTGCATCATGCACCCGCAGACCATAGTTACCATTCCAGGGTTCTTTGCTTTATACTTTTTAAGTTGCCCGATACGCCCATACACTTTAAGATTGGCATTTTCCCTGACAGTACATGTATTAAACACAACAAGGTCTGCATCCTCTGAACCAGCCTCTGTATACCCAATACATTTAAGGATACCAAGAATTTTTTCAGAATCCCTTGCATTCATCTGGCAGCCAAAGGTCTGAATAAGCGCGGTTGGGCGGCGGTCATTTTTCCGTTCAAATTCCTGAACCCATTCCCGGCATTTTGCCATAAAATAATATTGTCTGGCTGGTTCTTCCATCGGGGGATTTGAATTTATGTCTATTTTATTTAAATCAATTTCCTGATACATATCTCTTGACTTTTTTTCCTTTCTGTTATAAACTATATAAAAAGAGGCGGGTTTTTTACCGTACAGCTTATGGCTCAAGCGGGGTGCCCGTTTCTTTTTTTATGTTTATAATATCATATAAATACAACTTTCTATCTTCAGAATGTCTTATCACCAATTCTGCATGAAATACATTATACCGCAAAACATCATTATTTTCATCAAAAACTGGTATTGCAAATTCTGCAGATATTACTCCGGCTTGCAATTACCACAAGGCTCATACCCTGCACTTTCTGCTTCATCTGCTGTATTAAAATACACCCTGTTTTCTTCATCAGGGACTGAACCACAGTCTTTTTCATGGAATTTTTTGGAATTAACATTTCCTATAAATTCCCCTTTTGTCTTTGTAGTGCTGTTCTTTTTCTTCTTACTCCCTCCGAAAGATTTTTTAACATTAAATTTTATATTTTTTCCATCGCTTGTTGCAATTATATCCCCAAGCTGGTCAGTGCGGTATACATCACATCCCATTGCATTAATCCTTGCCATTGCTTCATCCGATGGGTGTCCATACTTGTTATTTTTACCTGCACTTATAACAACACTTTCCGGCTGCATTGCCTGCAAAAATGCCTCAGAAGAAGAATATCTGCTGCCGTGGTGTCCTGCAAGGTATACATCACATGACAAATCAATTCCTGTTTCAAGCATCTCATATTCACTTTCAATCTCTGCATCACCTGTAAGTATAAATGTATTATTTCCATTAACAAGCTTAATTGCAACTGAATAATCATTGGCATCATCATAATGTGTATCATTTGGTGCAAGTATTGTAAATTCTGCATCACCTATTTTATATTTTTTACCAGTTTCCGGATATGTAATCTTAATGCCTTTTTCTTTCATAACCCTTGTAAATGACTGGTAAATCTTGCTTTCTGCCTTGTAATCCGGTGCTATTACAACATCAGCATCATATGCTTCCAGTGCACCAACCACACCATTTAAATGGTCTGCATCATAATGTGTGGCAATAACATAGTCAAGCTTTCTGGCATCTTCATCATCCAGGTACGAAACCACCCTTGATGCATATTTGCTGTCACCGCCATCTATAAGCATATAATGCCCGTTACTTTCTATAAGTGTAGAACTTCCCTGCCCTACATCAATAAAATGCACTTCAAGGTTTCCACTTCCTGTTGCAGATACATTATTAGCCTGGCTTTTTTCTTTATTTGACGTACTGTTTGAACTGTTTTGTACTGTAACCTGGCTGCACCCTGCCAGTGCAAGGCTTATTGCCAGGAAAAGCGCAATAAATTTTTTTATCCTGAAAATATTCTTATCCATATCTAAAAACCCTCATCAACTGTTTAACATATGCCACCATTCCATAATTTGCAGGCAGCATAAAAAATCAATACATATCCTCTTTTCCAAGAAATTTTTCTTCAAATTCTGCTACTGGCACAGGTCTTGAAAAATAAAACCCCTGTATATAATCTGGTTTTAATTCCATTACACATTTAAAATCCTCTTCTGTTTCAACACCCTCATAGCACACTTTTAAATTCAGGCTGTGTGCAAGTTCTGTAAACTGCTTAACAACCATATAATCATACTGGCTGGATTTTATCCCTCTTATAAATGCCTGGTCAATTTTTACAAGGTTAAACATCATTTCCTTAATATAGCGCAGGTTTGAATAACCCGTCCCGAAGTCATCTATTGCAAGGTTTAAGCTTCTTCTATGGAATGATTCAAGGATATTTTGTGTAGCATAACCTGATTCCAGTTCACCGCTTTCCGTAATTTCAAATAATACATTATCGCTGCTAAAACCATATTTTTCAATATATGCATCAATATCACTTATTACATTGCTCTTCTTAAGCTGGACAAATGAAATATTTATATTTACCCGGAAGCCAGGGCATTTTTCCTGCCATTTAAGGCACTGGCGCATAGCCTCTTCAATAACCCAGCGTCCTACTGGTATTATAAGCCCGCTTTCTTCAAGAAGCGGTATAAATATTCCTGGTGAAACCATGCCAAACTTTTCATTCCGCCACCTTAAAAGTGCTTCTGCCCCATGAATACAGGCCTTCTCCATATTTACAATAGGCTGGTAATAAAGCTCAAAACCTTCAAAACCATTTTCAGCGGCTTTCCTTAACGCTTCCTGCATTTCAAGCTTTTGTACATATTCATCATAATCGTTCTGTTCATAACATATACACATATTTTTGCCACGTATTTTGGCAATCCTTAATGCAAACTCTGCCTTTTCGATATAATTAAAATCAAATTTATCTTTTTCTGTAAAATACACATATCCGCCTGATATTGTATAAAAAAGCCTGTATCCCTTTTCGCCTATCCTTTCATCAACTGCAGCCCTTATTTTTTTATACATATTCCTGGCAGGGTCATTACTGGCAGAAACAATATTTTTGCACAAAACCATAATTTCATCACCGCTCATACGGTAAACCTCTGCCGTGCTGCCTGCTGCCTTTTTGACACACTTTGCCAGCCCTTTTAATGTAGTATTGCCAACTTCCTTGGTATACCTTTCATTTATATCTTTAAAGTTATCTATTCCTATAAGCAGAAGAAACCCTTTTGTGCCACATTTCCCCATCTGGACAATATTCTGGCGCAGGCTGATTTCACGGTAAAGCCCTGTTACATTATCAATCTTGTTCTTCCTGCCAAGCTCTGACACCCTTCCTATAAGGAAATGTGCTTTTCCCTGTTCATTGCGGATAACCTGTCCACGGCAGCTTATCCACACAGGTTCTCCATCCTTGTTAATCCACTTATATTCAAGGTCATGGCAATCACTTTCCCCTGCCTTAATCTTCTCCAGGTTATCAGAAAGCATCTTCCTGTCTTCAGGATGGACAACATTATTTAGTATTTCTGTAGCATTATAAAAATCATTGCCAGGAATATTAAATACCTCTGCTGCACGTTCTGTAATATTATAATGGTCTTCTATAAAATCTAATATAAACAAATAGTCGTCTGTACATTTTGAAATTATTTTAAATACATCATCAAACTGTTCAAATCTGTCCAGCTTTTCCCCCATAAATTATCCCCTTCCTTTATTTTTCTCCCATTTATATTTTTCATTACATTTAATTATATAATAATGCAGGCTAAATGCCAATATAATTATTGACATTATAATGCAGAATAAGAATAAGACTCCCATCACTGCAGACTTCCCGTTAAAGATAAACTGTATAATATACGAAGTTGAATTAAATACCATATGCACTGCTATTGAACACAATATACTGCCTGTTGAATAAATTACCATTCCAAGTACCATCCCGAGCAGGAAGGCATATATTCCCTGCACCAGGTTCATATGGTATATACCAAATAAAAGTGCCTGCAGTGCATTGGCTGTCCAGAACGGGAATGCCAGGTGCATCCTGTCAAATATTGCCCCGCGGAATATCAGTTCTTCTGATGCTGGGCCTATTACCAGTACATAGGCAAATGTAAGTATCCCGCCGCTGCTGTCAAAGTTTGACATAAGTTCATTATAATTATTAAATGAAGACGGGAACAGGTTTATAAGCATTGATAAAAATACCGTGAGCACTATACACCCTCCCAGGCCAGTGGCAGCTATGGCAGCAATATTAGCAGGTGAAAATACTTTCCTGTAATCCATGCCTTTTACACGCCAGCTGGAACGCAAATAAAGGACCAGGCACCAGAGCATTGAAAGGGAGGCACTGATTGCAGATATCCACATAACGCTGTCTGTGCTGGCAAGTCCTGTTTCTGAAACACTGTTTAACACATCAGTATAAGATGCACCTGAAAATACCATTATAAAAATACTGGCAAATATATATATAAAGGCAGCAAAGAACTGCATAAGTATAATACCGCCAAATATAAGAAGCACCTTAATGCAGCAGCTTGTCCTTAATTTTCCCATATAATCCCCCTAAACATTCAAGTCCGGACTTACCATGTCAAAACCTAAGCCCGGACTATTAATTAATTTATAATATGTAATCATTCTCATATTTACACCCATTAAGAAAGCATTGATAAATAGTCTGGAAATTTCCTCCAGATTTATTTTTTTCTTTGCAAAAATTCAGGTATTTTTATACCGCCGTCCTCTCCCCTGTTATATGAAGGTTTTGGCATTTTAAACTTTTCAGGTTCTGGATTTGCCTGCTGTGTATTATGGATATGTAATGTCTGCCCCTCCTTCTGGGATAAGCCGGATTTAGCAGCAGCCCCTGTCTTGGCAAACGGTGTTTTTGGCTGTGTCTGTGCCTTCTGTTCTTCTGTTTCAAGTCCTGTTGCAATAACAGTTATCTGTACAAAATCTGTGCTTGAATTATCACTTATACCAAAGATTATATTGCTGTCCTCACCTGTAAGGTCTTCAACAAATAATGCTGCTTCATTTGCCTCCTGCAGTCCTACATCACTTCCTGAAATATTTATAATAACATGAGATGCATCTTCAATAGTCGTTTCAAGAAGAGGGCTTGAAATCGCCTGTTTAACAGCATCAAGGCATTTATTGTCACCACTTCCCATGCCAATACCAATATGTGCCATCCCTTTATCTTTCATAACAGTGCGCACATCTGCAAAATCAAGGTTTATAAGCCCTGGTACATTGATAAGGTCTGTAATCCCCTGTACACCCTGCTGTAATACTTCATCTGCCTTTTTAAGTGCATCAGGTATTGAAGTGCGCCTGTCAATTATCTCTAAAAGTTTGTCATTAGGGATTACAATAAGTGTATCTACGTTATTCTTTAACTGTTCAATCCCTGAAATAGCATTTTTCATACGGCTTCCTGCTTCAAAGCGGAAAGGTTTGGTTACAATGCCTACAGTAAGTATGCCAAGGTCTTTTGATATCTCTGCAACAATAGGCGCTGCACCTGTGCCTGTACCTCCTCCCATGCCGCATGTTACAAATACCATATCAGCTCCCTTGACTATCTCTGTAATCTCTTCACGGTTCTCCTCTGCGGCGGCTTTGCCAACTGCAGGGTCAGCTCCCGCACCAAGCCCCCTTGTAAGCCTTTCCCCTATCTGGAGGCAGACAGGGGCTTTACAATTCAGAAGATGCTGTTTATCTGTATTGATACAGATAAATTCCACACCCTGTATTCCTTCTTCTATCATACGGTTGACCGCATTGTTTCCACCACCGCCAACTCCTATAACCAAAATCTTTGCGGCTAAATCTGCCTCGTTTGTCTTTATCTCTAACAACGTTGCTCCTCCTTCAATCATGCAATCTCATATTTCCCTAACATATATAATACTAATTCATTGGAGAATAATCAAGAGAATGTTTGTTTTTTTTTAATCTTAGTGATACGAAAAGTAACTTTAGTTCTGTTTAAGCACAATTTTATCACCAGTTTTATAATTTTCCATATCTATAGTACCGCTAAGCTTTTTTTTGCCTGTTGTCACAAGCACTTCTGACAGTGCTGCAAACTGGTCGTTGTACATTTTCTTCTCCCCCAGGTGCACCTGTACATTGCCTGAATACACCGTTACATCACCATCATTAATATGTATCCTTTTAACACTCATATTATAATGGCTTATAAGCTGTGATACATTCATTATAACGTCAAACAAGGTTTCATCTTCAACCTTGAACTTCTCGCCTATGGAGAAATCACCAAACTTAATACCTGTCACTACAGGGACATCTTTCCTCCTCCTTGGGAGGCTTTCAAGCACCCTGCCTTCCTTGTCGAAGTATACATACTGCCCCATATATTTAATGCATCCGCTTATAGTTTTGTCATATACATGGAGTATAACTGTATTGTGTCCCTCATAATATATATCTATATCTTCAACAAACGGAAGCCCGCCTGTCTGGAAATACTTGTCATATAACCTTAATACAAGCCCGTTATACATAAACTCCCATTTAAATACAGAATCCTTTATCTCCTCATCTGTATAAATCCCTGTGCCTTCGACTTCAACTGTATCTATATGGAATGCAAAATACAGTACACATATAACCAAAAATAAAAAAATAAAAGTTAATAATATCTTCTTTAAGCGTGCCATTGCCAGTCCTTCTGTATCTTATTTCTGTTTTATCTGCCTTGAAACACCAAGCACAAGACCCATCTCTGCCATCATTATCATTTCGGATGTTCCCCCATAACTTATAAATGGCAGGGGTATGCCCGTTGAAGGTATGGAATTGGTTACTACTGCAACATTTATTACAACCTGTATTGCAAGCTGTACCATTACCCCTACACACAGCATTGTGCCAAAAATATCGGGTGCATGGCAGGCTATTAATACTATGCGCCAGAATAATACAAGAAACGCAATTATTACAAGTGCTGCACCTACTATTCCAAGTTCTTCGCATATTACTGTAAATATCATATCATTATATGCTTCAGGGATAAACCCGAGTTTCTGCATACTCTGCCCCAGGCCTTTGCCAAAAAGCCCCCCGGAGGCGATTGCATACAGTCCCTGTTTAATCTGCTGTGCATCAGGGTGTGTTTCAACATTAAGCCATATCTGTATACGTTTCATCCTGAACGGGTCACCAAACACTATGTAGAGCACTATTACCGCCACAAGCACCAGGATACATACTATAAAATACCCTTTCTTGTTGCTTGCTATAAAACACATTCCTACTGATATCCCGCCCACTATTATAGCGGAACTTAAGTTCTCTTTGGCAATAAGTGCAACTAATGGCATCATATAAGCCATAACGGATAAAAATCCTGCAAAACTGTCAAGGGCTTTCCTGTTCCTGTAGACTGCATATGAAATAAAAAGTATGGCGGCTATCTTGCTTATCTCTGAGGGCTGGAACTGTACCGGGCCTATTGTAATCCACCTTTTTGCACCGTTATATTCATCACCAATAAATAATACAGCTATCTGCAGCCCTAATGCCACAAGGTATACTAAGTGTGTAAGGGAAAGTGAATACCTCTTGCCTGTTATCTTCTGTATAAATATCTGGTAGTCAACTTTTGAAATGGCAATCATAAGCACAAAGCCAATGCCAAGCCCCTGCAGCTGTGACTTTACAAAACGGTATGGCTGGTTAAATGTCGAAGCCCTGTAATAACCAGCACTGTATATCATCAGTACACCAAATAATGCTATACAGACTGTCATAAAAAGCAGCATATAATCATACTGCGTAAACGCCTTTATATAACTTTTCTTACGTCTGGCGGCTGTACCGGGCATCCTGCCAATTCCCCCTTCCTTTATTCTGGCAGGCTGTTTACATATTCCTTAAAAAGCCTGCCCCTTTCTTCATAATTCTTAAACATGCCCCAGCTTGCACAGGCAGGGGATAAAAGTACAGCTTCCCCTTTCCCTGCTTCCCTGCTGCTGATTTTTACAGCATCTTCAAGTGAAGAAGCTTTTATTATATTCTGGAATCCTGCACTTAAAGCAGCATCTGCAATCTTATCTGCCGTTGCCCCTATAAGCACAAGGCATTTTACCTTATCACCAAACGAAGCAATCCATTCATTATAAGATGCCTGTTTGTCATATCCCCCGCCAATAACAACAGTTTTTGTTACCATAGCTTCCACTGCTTTTATTGCGGCGTCAGGATTAGTGCCTTTTGAATCATTATAGTACTTTACACCATTTACTTCACGTACAAATTCAATACGGTGTTCTACTGCGTTAAACTCCTTTATAGCTTTCCTTATGCATTCCATTGGCACACCAGCATATATTGCGAGTGCTGTGGCAGCCATTACATTTTCATAGTTATGCTTCCCTAAAAGCTTCATGTCATGTACAGAACAGACCTTGGTGCGCCTGCCGTCTTTGCCACAGTACATTATATCCCCGTCTTCAAGCCATATCCCCTGCTCTAATATATGCCCGCTGCTGAACCAAAATACATCAGTATTAATGCTGTCTGCAACTTTTCTTAAATAAGGGTCTTCATAATTAAGTACGCAGATATCACCAGGCTCCTGGTTCATGGCTATGCGTGCTTTTGTATCTATATAACATTCCATTGTATGATGCCTGTCTAAATGGTCAGGGGTAATGTTAAGTATCGCACTTGCCACAGGTTTAAATGAATGTATGGTTTCTAGCTGGAAACTGCTTATCTCTGCAACTGTAACAGACCCATCACTCATATTTGCAGCATATTCTGTGTATGGCATGCCAATATTGCCTACAACGTACACATCATCAAAATATGTCCTCATTATTTCACCTGTTAATGCTGTAGTAGTAGTCTTTCCATTAGTGCCTGTTATGGCAAATACTTTCCCCTTGCCACATACATATGCAAGCTCAATTTCACCCCATACAGGTATCCCTTTTTCTTTAAGCCTTAATACAAGAGGTGAATCCACAGGTACTCCCGGGCTTATAACTGCAATGTCCACAGTATCAAGCAGTCTGTCATCTGCTTCACCAATTACCAGCAAGAAACCTGTCCCTGGGGGAAACCTTGAAAGGACTTCCTCCCTGGAAAGTTTATCATTGCCTTCAAGCACAATGATTCCTGCACCTTCCCCGGTAAATGCTGTAACCTTTTTTGAAAGAAGTGATACTGCCGCAACACCACTTTTGCCTGTACCAACAACTAAAAACCTTTTATCATCCAACTGCATATTACTCCTCATTCCTTACTTTATTAATTTATAATATAATTATATGCCTGTACTTTTTTACAAGTATAATGAAACAAGCGATATAAGGCACATTACAGCAGTAAATGCGGAAAAAACTGTAACAACCTTTGTTTCTGACCAGCCGCATTGTTCAAAATGGTGGTGTATTGGTGCCATCTTAAAGAACCTCCTGCCGCCGCTTAATTTAAAATAAACAACCTGTATAATTACTGACAGGACTTCTATAAGGTAAACTGCACCCGCAATTACAATAAACAATGGCAGTTCCAGCATAAGTGCAGCAGATGATACAAAACCTCCAAGTGCAAGCGAGCCTGTATCACCCATAAACACACTTGCGGGGTACACATTATAAAGCAAAAAGCCCATAAGTGAGCCTGCTACTGAAGCAGTAACAGGCGTTATCCCGCTTTTCATGCCAGAAGCAACAACTGTAAAAAATATTGCCACCAGTAATGTAACACTTGATGCCAGCCCGTCAAGGCCATCTGTAAAATTAGTCCCGTTTACAGTTCCAAGCATTACAAAGTATACAAACACTATAAATACC
The DNA here is from genome assembly GCA_002499945.1 of Lachnoclostridium sp. UBA7097. Lineage (GTDB taxonomy): Bacteria > Bacillota > Clostridia > Lachnospirales > Lachnospiraceae > Butyribacter. The sequence continues at coordinate 47,551 of DKYP01000100.1, read as the reverse complement.
GGCAATGGCATTGTTACATAATAACCATCATTTATCCCGCCAGTAAAAGGGACCAGGAACCCAGGTTTATAACCAAGCTTTACAAGATAATAATAAACAAAAATCCCTGTTACAACTGCCTGTAATACTAATTTCTGTAATGGCTTAAGCCCTAGTGAACGTTTCATTACCACTTTAATATAATCATCAAGGAAACCTATCATGCCAAATCCCGTTGTTGCAAAAAGAACTGGAAGTATCTCACTATTTCCTTTTGTATACATAAGCGATGTAACTATGGTGCATGCAAGTATAATAAGCCCGCCCATTGTAGGCGTCCCTGCTTTCTTCAGGTGCGCATGCGGGCCGTTATCCCTGACGTACTGTCCAAACTTCATTTTTTTCAGAAAAGGTATTATTATGGGACACAACACTACACTTATGGCAAATGCCATAAGCACGGGTATCACCGTACTCATGTAATCCATAACCAGCCTCCGTCTGTTTCCTGTAAAGAACAGTATAACTACAATTCTCTAATTGTAATCCAACCTCCCCTATAAATCAACCGTATTTTCTAAATTTTTAATTACATCCCCATAAAAGCCTTATCATGCCTTATGGCTCTTTTGTCTCTTCCTCTGGTTTTTCTTCCCTTATAACCCCAAGATAAGGAAGGGCATCATCTAAGAGCTTTGATATTACTGGTGCTGCTATCTGCCCTCCATAGTATATCCCCTCCGGCTCATCTATAAGCACAAGTGCCAGCACAACAGGGTTCTCTGCCGGGGCGAACCCAAGGCATGAAGCTATATATTTATTACTGCTTCTTGGAAGTTTCTCTGATGTCCCGGTTTTGCCGCCAACTTTATAGCCGTCAACAGAAGCTTTGCTTCCGCCGCCTTCCGAAACAACTGTTTCCAGTATTGCCTTCATTTTTTCAGATGTTTCTTTGGATATTACATTCCCTGCATTATCATACTTAAACTTCCTGACAACACTTTTATCACTGCTCTCTATGCTGACACCAAAATGTGGTGTTACTAGTGTACCACCATTTATTACAGCGCTTATTGTTGACAGAAGCCTTACTGGCGTAAGCTGGAATGACTGCCCGAAAGACATTGTAGCCAGCTCAACAGCGCCCACATTTTCCTTTTTATGCATTATTGTAGCTGCTTCACCAGGCACATCTATACCGGTCTTTTTTAGTATACCCAGTTTATCCAGGTATTCAAACATGCCATCTGTGCCAAGCCTTGCCCCTACCTCCATAAAAACAGGGTTACATGAATTTTGCACCCCCTGTACAAATGTTTCACTTCCATGCCCTGAAACTTTATGGCATCTTATCCTCCTGTCCTCAACAAGCTTATACCCGGGACAGCTGAAAGTATCTGTTTCTTTTACAACCCCTGCTTCAAGCGCTGACGTTGCAGTAAATACCTTAAATGTAGAACCTGGTTCATATGTGTCACTTACACATCCATTACGCCACATTTTATTAAGTTCTTCATTCAGCTTTTCCGGTGACAGGTTCTCTTGGCCACTTATTTCATATGGTTTGTTTAAATCAAATTCCGGGGCATTAACCATAGCATATATTTCCCCGTTCTGCGGGTTTAACATTATTATCCGTACACTCTTTGCTTTCTTCGCCTCCAGTACATCTTCTGCAGCCTGCTGCGCAAATTTTTGTATATTTATATCAAGGCTTGTATAAAAACTGTTCCCCGCTACAGGCTCAATCCTGTCTTCTGCCTTACCCTCAATCTCAATGCCCCTTGCATTAGTCATTGTAAGTATACTGCCGTCTTCCCCTTGCAGGTATGAATCATAGCTTACCTCAAGCCCGATAATCCCCTGGTTGTCTGCACCTGTAAAACCTATAACCCTTGATGCCAGGTTTCCATATGGATAATATCTTTTATAATCCTCATCCACCATTACCCCGTCAAGGCCCATATCACGGATTTTATCAGATGTCTTTTTGTCAACATTTGACTTTATCCTCTCAATAGAACTTACTTTTTCAACCCTTTTACGTACTTTATCTTCTTCAATTCCAAGTGTCTTTGACAAAACGGATATAACCTTTTCAGGGTCAGTAATCTGGTTGTGTATTACTGATATTGTGGATACCGGTTTATTGCCAGCAAGCACAACACCATTCCTGTCATAAATTATGCCCCTTTCAGCTTTAATGCTCCTCTCCCTCTGCTGTACATCCTTTGCCTTTGCACCATAATAATCTGCCTTGCCAAGCATTAAATAAGCAAGTCTGCATAATAACGCAAGTGTTAATATGCAGACCATAACATAAGCAAATATAAGCCTTTGTCTTTGCGCCGTCTTACAATTCTTCATAAATAATCTGCCATATATAAAATTTATTACTATAGCTTATTAGTATTTATGAAAAATATTCCTGCCAGTGCCTGCCTCCTGCATCACTGCCCTGCCACACCATAATCTTTATTAGAAAAGCCGCCCTCTGGTGCTTCAATAAGCCTGCCATCCTTAGTTGATGGTAATTTTATCTTTAAAGCCTGGTTTTTCTTAGACTTTTTAACACTTTTGTCCGGATACAAGCCAAGGAACGGAAGCACATCCTTCATTACATCACTTGCAAATTCCGTTGCATAAATACTGTGTGGCTGGTCTTCAACATGGGGCTCATCTACAATTACATAAATTACTACTTCGGGCTTGTCAGCTGGTGTGCAGCCAATAAATGAAAGAAGGTAATTGCCTTTCCCCCTTGGCTGTTTCTCAGCAGTACCAGTCTTGCCCCCTATTTCATATCCTTTAACCCTTGCAGGGCTTGCCGTGCCATCTTCATCTGAAACTGTCTTATATAAATAGTTTCTAAGAGTCTTACTTGTTTCCTCTGTTATAACACGCCTTACAAGCATATTATCATTAGAAGAAACAACCGCACCTGCCTCTGTATTAATTTCCTTAACCACATGTGGCTGGTAATATGTACCGCCATTCACTATTGCAGAAAATGCCGCTGCCATCTGTATCATTGTAACAGTCTGGCTCTGCCCGAAACTTGAAGTTGCAAGCTGTACAGGCCCCATTGTATTTTCAGTAAATACTGCGCCTGAAGCCTCGCCAGGAAGGTCTATCCCTGTTTTCCTGCCCAAACCAAAATTATTAATATAATCTAAAAACTTTGTCTTGCCAAGCCCCTTTCCAAGAGCCATAAGCACATCATTGCATGACCATTTAAGCGCCTGGCATATACTTGTATACCCATGGCCTCCTTTTGCATATGCAACACACCTAATATACCTGTCAGCCACCTGCTGCCCGCCGTCACACCTGTAATAACTGCCATCAGAAGCAACACCCTCATCTAATGCTGCCGCCACAGTAAGCGGCTTTAATGTAGACCCCGGCTCATATGAATCACTTATGCAGTAGTTCCTCCAGAGTGCATTAAGCTTTTCAAGCTTCTTCTCTTCACTCATCTTTTCAAGCTGGTTCTCAGAATAAAAATCTGACAAATCCCTTGGGTCATTTAAATTATAAAACGGGTATGATGCCATTGCATATATTTCACCATTATTTGGGTTCATTATAATACAGCCCATATTCTCAGAACCTGTATTCTTCTCAAACTTCTCCATATGCTGTTCAAGTATCCCCTGTATATTAACATCTATTGTAGATACTACTGTATTGCCATTAACAGCCGGTTTAATAGTCTGTACAAGGTTAAGCCCTGAATCAAAATATCCGTAACTTCTGCCATAAGAACCATTTAATGAAGAATTATATTCCCTCTCTATGCCCCATGCACCATCTTCATTGGAATTACAGAAACCAATTACATCACATGCAACTGTTGAATACGGGTAATTCCTTACATATTCTTCTTCAAACCATACTCCTTTTATGTGCTTTTTATCCTTCTCCTGGAGTTTCTCAAACTCTTCCACACTGCCTGCGCCAAGGTGTTTGAATTTCTTCATTACATAATACTGTGATGAAGGATTTTTCTTAAGGATTCTCTTAATTTTACGGGCTGGTATCCCAAATGCCTTATTTAACGCACCCAGGGTAGGCTCAAGAAACTCTTCATCAGACAGGAGCAGCTTAGGGTCTATTATAAGGTTATAAACCTTAATGCTTGTTGCAAGCTTATTGCCGTTCCTGTCTGTAATGTCCCCCCTCTTATATTGTACCACATTGCTTACATAACTCTGCTGTGCAAGTACCTTCTTCTCATATGCATCGCCTTTATTTTTGCTAAGGTAAACAATACGTACCATAAGCACAATAAATGCTATTAATACCATTGCAAATATAAATAAAAGCCTTGCATACATAAACTTTCTTGCTACACGTACATTTCCTCTTGTATCTGATGCTTTCCTTGCCATAAAATTCCTTCTTAATCCCCTGAACCGGGCACATCTGCGTACTGTTTTACCATATCGCTCTTCTTATTCTTATATTTATATACCTTATTGCCATCAGCCATAACCATATGGAGTTTCTCCGTTGCGCGCTTATATATCTCAGCAAGGTCTGTACTTGCAATAATTTCATTGTATTTTATACTATTTTTCTCCTGCTGTTCTTCAACCTCTGCCCGCATTGACACAACTTCCTTCTTCATGCTGCGTACCTGGTTCTGTGTATGGATATATGCAAATGCAACAAACATCACAACACATAAAGCACAAAACATAAATACAAATGATGCCCAGTCAATCCCTGGCATACTTGCCGGCTGCCTTTCCGGACGCCTGTGTGGCCTTTGCCCTGGTACTTCCCGTTCCCTTCTCTTAGGAACAGCATTTAACTGCCTTACTGTATTTCCATCAATGCCATCATAATAACTTCTTGTATTCCTGGCATGTGTATTCTGCCTGTATTGTTTTCCCACCCGCCGGTCTGGTATATCAGCCATATAAATCCCTCCTCTAATTATGTCTGAAAATTCTTAACTTTGCGCTTTTGGAACGAGGGTTCTGTTCCATCTCCTGTCCACTTGGAATAACCGGCTTTTTGGTTATTACTTTGCCTTTAGAAACATTCCCGCACACACACACTGGAAAATCCGGAGGGCATGTACATGGGTTTTCTGCTTTGCGGAAAGCCTGTTTTACAATTCTGTCTTCAAGTGAATGGAATGTAATTATGCAAAATCTTCCGCCAGGCTTTAAAATGTCAACCATGCCATTAATGCTTCCTGAAAGCACATCCAGTTCATGGTTCACTTCTATCCTGATTGCCTGGAAAGTTCTTTTAGCAGGATTCCCGCCCCGCTTTTTAAACTTCATTGGTACAGACTGGCCTGCAATCTCTGCCAGCCTCCCTGTTGTAAGGATTGGTGCTTTTGCACGTTCTGCCACTATATGCTTTGCAATATTTTTAGCGAACTTGTCCTCACCATAATCCTTTATTATATGAAACAGCCTGTTTTCAGGGTACGTATTGACAATATCAGCAGCTGTAAGCTCCTGCCTGTTATCCATGCGCATATCAAGCGGTGCATCCATACGGTATGAAAAACCTCTTTCTGCTGTGTCAAGCTGGAATGATGAAACCCCTAAGTCAAGAAGTATGCCATCAACCTTTCCAATACCCATCCCATTAAGGGCTGGTACCATATCAGAGTAATTCTCCCTTATAATTGTTACCTTGCTGCCAAACTCCTGCAGCCTTTTTGTGCCTGCCTTTACAGCATCCGCATCCTGGTCCATGCCTATATAACAGCCAGAGGCACCAAGCCTTTTACATATCATGTAACCATGCCCTGCCCCGCCCATTGTACCATCTGCATAAATACCATCCTGCTTTACTGCCAGCCCGTTAAGGACTTCTTCAGGCATAACCGGCTTATGTACAAATTCCATAGCAGCCTCCTGGTCAATGCTGTAACTAGCAATTATTTTACTTTGTATTTTAAAAAATATATTTTAAAATATATATTATATAGAAATATCAAGCCCATCCATTACCATTTCAAGCAAAGAACCATCTTCTTCATCTTCCTCCGCTTCAAGCCTTGCCTTGTCCCAGATTTCAATACGGTTCATCATGCCTACAAAAACTATATCCTTCACAAGTCCTGCTTTATCACGTAATAAAGAAGGAATTAGTATCCTTCCCTGCTTGTCAGGTGTTACCTCCATAGCTTTAGAAAGGAACTGCCGCTGCAGCTTCCTTGTCTTCTGGTCCGAAGGCAGCGCCTGCAGCTTGTCCACAAAAACCTGCCACTCCTGTAACGGATAAAGAAAAAGACATCCATCAAGCCCACGTGTAATAACAAAAGTATCCCCAAGGCTCTGGCGGTACTGGACAGGAACAACGGTTCTTCCCTTTGCATCAATAGTATGCCCGTATTGTCCCATAAACATGGCATACACCCCCACTTCCAGCCACCTGGTATGTCTTTTTCCCCACTTTCATCCACTTACCAATTATAATATAACTTTCAAGTGAATTTAGCAAGTATTTTTTGCTAAAAATATCAAACTAGGTTTTTTATATATCTTTGTAGGAATGGACGGTTTTCATGCCAGTGCCTGGCAAACTGCCATTTGAAAACCTGTGTATTGCTGCCAGCAAAGAATAAACATAAATTGCTACTTCCATTTTTACTGCATCAGGAAATTAAAAAAGATACCCCTGCATTAAATACAGAAGTACCTTTTATAGAAACACAATACTTCTTTGCAACAAAAAAACGGGAAACTTAAGTTACACTTTATAAATTGCAAATACTTATTTAATAGTGTATAATAATAACATTACAATAAAAAAAATGAAAGGAAGTGTTATTATGGCATTACCCATGCAGGAATTTTACTCTGAAGAAGACTATTACAACATACCTGAAGATACCAGAGCGGAAATAATTGACGGAAGAATTTATTACCAGGCAGCACCAAGCAGGGTACATCAGAAAATATTATCCGAATTGCATATTACTATTGGACAATATATAAAATCAAAAGGCGGTTCATGCCAGATTTATCCTGCCCCATTTGCTGTCAAACTATTTGGGGACAGAACAACAATAGTAGAACCAGATATAAGTGTTATATGTGACAATAGCAAACTAACTGACCGTGGCTGTACAGGTGCACCAGACTGGATTATTGAAATTATATCACCAGGAACTGCAAGCCATGACTATATACGCAAGCTTAACTTGTATGCAGATGCAGGAGTGCGTGAATACTGGATTGTTGACCCGTTAGAACAGGCAGTATTTGTATATTACCTTGAAGAAGATAAATTCAGGACAGTTGCTCATACTTTCCGTGACAAAATAAAGGTTAATATTTATGATGATTTATATATTAATTTCCCTGATATTGCCAATTTACTATACGATTAAAAAAGCCCTCTGGAACTTAAATCCCAGAGGTTTTTTTGAATAAATACCTGATTCTATTGTTTAGTAAACTTCTTTTGCATCTTGTGGCAGGTTTTTTACGTGTTTTAAAAATTCTTCTGCTGCTTTTGCTTCTTTTTTATTGTAAGTATATCCTAATTCCCCGGCTACAAATTCCGCCACAGAATTAAATAAACCACACATAGAAAAAATTGCTTTCCATGCTTCGTTTATATTCCCTCCAAAGTATGTATCTAAATACTTTTGGTATTCTTCCTGTCCAATCCATTTATAAAGATACTTTGCAGATTTTCCAACACTGGCACTAAAGTCTGTTTTTATTCCTGCTTTCCATGCCAACATTCTTTCTAGCTGCTTGCGTACAACAAAATTTGCCATATCCTGTACATATGGCATTTCCTGGCGCCATAACCCTTTTGCCAGGTTGTTAGTACACCACCAGAAATCATTTGCACATGCCAGGAACTGTGCTTCTGATGGTTTTCTTACATGGTAATCTTCATCTGTTGCTTCTGGTATCTCTGGCAGGATGTTTTCCTTATCCAGTAAAATTTTGCAAAGCTTATCATTTAAAATATTATCTTTAGCATGTGGGATTATTTCCACATGGAGGTCAATCCTGTTTCCATCATCAAACTGCATTAACCAGCCATAACAATTTTCTATATCATTTGGATAATATGGGCTTTCTTCTGGATACTGCATATATAAAATATTTCCAAAATTGTAAATCCATTCTTTATCTTCAATAAAACTTTTTGTTTCTTTTACTACAAATACAATATCATAATCCTGGAAAATATCCTTATGTACATTTTTATTTGTCCTTGAACCATTCATATATACCGCTAAAATCCTGTTATCTTTATTTGCAATATCCATAATTAAATTATACATCTCTGTTTCACTACGCATAAATAACCTCCTCTTCCATTTGCCCATTCTGGTTTATACTGCTAATATAATACCACAGCCATATTTATATTTCTACCAGATTTACAATATTTTGTTTTTTGGCTGGAAATTTGCCTTTTTCCGTATATTAGTTTATAATAATGAATTATTTAAAAATTTTTATTTAGAAACGGGGAATTATATGATTTTACAATGCAGCCATATTACCAAGACTTTTTTAACAGATATTATTTTAAACGATGTGTCTTTCCATATAAATGATAATGAAAAAGCAGCAATAGTAGGAATAAATGGCTCTGGCAAATCCACTCTTATAAAAATTATTATGAATGAACTGGAAGCGGACAGTGGTGAAGTTATTATCCGTAAAGATATTTCCATAGGGTATTTTGCACAGAACCAGGAATATGATTCTGGCAAAAGCATTTTAGATGAGATGCATAATGCAAGGCCTGAAGTTGCAGAGCTTGCCAGGCGGCTTGATGATTTATCAGTACAGATGGACAATGCAGACAGCACAGGTATTGAACCGCTTATTAAGCAATATGACCAGGCAAGGCACCGCTTTGAACAGCTTGGCGGTTATTCATATGAAAGTGAAATTACAGGTGTTTTAAAGGGGCTCGGGTTTAATGAAGAAGATTACTGCCAGCCTGTAAGGTCGCTTTCTGGTGGTGAAAAGACAAGGGTTGCCCTTGCAATGATGCTTCTTAAAAATCCGGACCTTATTATTCTTGACGAACCTGCCAACCACCTTGACATGAATTCAATACAGTGGCTTGAAGGATATCTTGCAAACTATAAAGGGGCTGTGCTTGTTGTGGCACATGACAGGTATTTCCTTGATAAAATTGCGGCCAAGGTAATTGAACTAAGGCAGACAAAATGCAGTGTATTCCAGGGAAATTATACAGAATATTCTAAGAAAAAACAGGCTGCGCTTGATGCACTTATGAAACAGTACCTTAACCAGCAGGCAGAAATAAAGCACCAGGAAGAAGTTATTGCAAAGCTTAAATCATTTAACAGGGAAAAGTCAATTAAAAGGGCTGAGAGCCGTGAAAAAATGCTTGATAAAATAGAGCGTATAGACAAACCTGTGGAAGAAAACACTAAAATGAATTTGCTTTTTAAACCACGCATACAAAGTGGTAATGATGTGCTTTCAGTAAAGGGGCTTTCCAAAAGTTATGGGGCACATGAACTTTTTTCAGATATCAGTTTTGATATAAAAAAAGGTGAACATGTTGCAATAATTGGTGACAATGGCACAGGCAAAACCACTATACTTAAAATCCTTATGGGAGCAGCCAGTTCTGGCGGGCAGGTAAAGTTTGGCACTAATGTGCAGGTAGCATATTATGACCAAGAGCACCAGGTACTCCACCCTGAAAAGACATTATTTGAAGAGATACAGGATACATACCCTGATATGAATAATACACAGGTACGCAATGTACTGGCAGCTTTTCTTTTTACAAATGATGATGTATTCAAGCAGGTTAAAAACTTAAGCGGCGGCGAAAGGGGACGTGTATCACTTGCAAAACTTATGCTTTCAGATGCCAATTTCCTGCTGCTTGACGAGCCTACCAACCACCTTGATATTGATTCCAAGGAAATACTGGAACATGCAGTTAATAACTTTGAGGGTACTGTTTTATATGTATCACATGACAGGTATTTTATAAATACAACTGCATCAAGGATACTAAACCTTACACAGAAACAAATAGTAAACTATCCTGGAAATTATGATTATTACCTTGAGAAAAAAGAGGATGCTGAAAGGGCACAGCTTGGCACAGCTTTACAAGACAACAGCAAAAACACAGCTAAAGAAGCCCTTGGCAATAAACTAAACTGGCAGCAGCAGAAAGAAGAACAGGCAAGGCTTAGGAAAATAGAAAATGAACTGAAAAAAACGGAAGCAGAAATAGAGCAGCTTGAAACACGTAATGCAGAAATTGATTCACAGCTGCAAGACCCGGCTAATGGTACAAATATACAATTATTACAGGAACTTTCCAAAGAACATGAAGCTAACGGGAACAGGCTTGAAGAGCTTATGGAACAATGGGAAGCACTGTCAGATACGCTATAATTATGCAGCCTGTACAAAAAACATGGCATACATTAACTGTATGCCATGTTTTTTAATTATGTGTTATCAATTATTATTTGATGCTTTTGCTATATTCCCGCCTTGGCTTCCAGGCAGGTTATAACATATTACCGGTGTTCCTGCTTCTACTACATCATATATCTTTCTGGCAGCTTCTGGCGGAAGGTTTACACAGCCATGTGAACCACTTGTCTTATATAATTCACCGCCAAATGAACTTCTCCAGCCTGCGTCATGCAGACCTATATTTTTATTAAATGGCATCCAGTAATTTACAGGCGTGGAATAATTTTCCCCATTCAATGTAGCATCACGCTGCTTATATGTAATGCCATATACCCCTGCTGGTGTATCAAAGCCACGTGCGCTGTTTCCTGTAACACAATCTGTTTCAAGTACCATTTCACCATTTTTATATAAAATAACATGCTGTGCTGTAAGGTTTACCTCTACATAAGTATCACCATAATCACGCTTTCCATATTTATCAGCTGTCTGGTAATAACAAGGAGTCCTTTTTCCCTGTTCACCCTTTTTAATAAGCTTTGTAAGTTCCTTTATCTCCTGTGGTGTGTTTGTCCACCAGCCATAGTCCCCCCCTGTTATTGTAATTGTTTGTCCATAGCTTGTTTTAAACTTGCGTGAACGGAAAATTGTATCATACTTCTTCCTGATAGATGCAACAAATTCTGATACTTCATCTTCATCAATCTTTACTTTGCCTTTTTTAACTGAAAGCCACTTATTAATTGTATCCCCATCAAGCACTTCTGTATTATCACCAAATTCATATTTAATATTTGTGCTTGTATATTTATTAAGTTTGTCAAGGACTTTATTAAGCTTTTTATCATCCGAAGTAACAGCCGGCTTTTTATAAAGACCCAGTTCTTCACAGTCTATCTCTGTTTTAAGACCTTTAACTGCACTTTCAACTGCCTGTAAAACTGCATCCCCGTCAAGCCTGTTTCCTATAACTTCATCTATAATTTTATAACCTTCACCATTTTTATAATCAGAAATATACGCATTCTGGGATTTTACAGTATTTTCTTTCTGCATATTAGTTAAAGATTTTACTGCTTCCCTTATCTTATCTGTATCACAGCCTATAAATGTTGGCCTCCCTGCATAAACCGCACTATGCTGCACAGGCCACATCCATTCATTCTGCTCACCTATAATCTTTACAAGTTCATCTGTTGAAGAAACAGTTACACCAAGTGCATCACTTGATAATTCTTCTTCAAATATCCCGCCATCTGTATCCTTCTGTATTATTTTAAGCGAATAATCTTCCAGCCCTTTTTCAAAATCCTCCACTTCCATCTGCGAAACATCTGTGCCATATACATTAGTCCCTTTAAAAAAATGGGACTTATAATATACAACACCAGCCAGATATCCTATAATGCCAAGTACACAAATAACAGCAGGAACAACCAGGAACTTCTTTAAAACGCCCTTTTTCCTGCCTGTCCTTCCATCTAATGTCATCCCGCCAAGCCCAAACCCTGGACTGATACTTGTACTTTCAATAGTTGCTGCTTCATCATTCACTTGATTTTTTTTATTTTTTCTTTTCATAACCACACTGCCCTTTATTTTTATTACTGCCATTGATTACAGCTAATATAAATTATAATTTTTCTTATACAACAGTATATTACTTTAGCGTCCGGATATCAATATTATTTTATTGCCATATTTTTAAATTTTTGTTAACCCGCCCTGTTTTATTGTTGAAAAAAGTGGTATAATTATTACAAATTTATATCATACGGGGTAATATGCAATGAATAAAGAAAAAATACTTGACAACAAAATTTTTTTATATCTTACTGAATTTTTTGCCGGGATGTCTGTTATGGCTGTAGAGCTTGGTGCAAGCAGGCTTCTGGCACCTTATTTCAGTTCTTCGCAAATTGTATGGACTATTATTATAGGTACTATAATGATTGCAATGGCACTTGGCAATATATACGGTGGAAAAAGTGCGGATAAAAACCCTGACCCCGGAAAGCTTTATACAAGAATATTAATTGCTGCCATATGGATTGCAGTAATACCTGTACTTGGCAAATATATTATTTTAGGTGTATCAGCACTTCTTATATTTACAGTAGACAGCAATTTTCTTATAATTGCTGCATTTGCCGCCTGTATGCTGGTCTTTGTATTCCCTCTTTTTTTGCTGGGCACAGTTACACCCTCCCTTGCAAAATATTCTGTAGAAAGCCTTTCTGACAGCGGAAAGACCGTAGGGACATTAGGCGCATTTAACACAATTGGAAGCATTATAGGCACTTTTGTACCTACATTTATATCAATACCAGCTGTAGGGACAAGCATTACACTGCTTATATTTGCAGGAATTTTAATTGTACTCTGCCTTGTTTATTTTATAAGCAGCAATACATCCAAAAAGAAAGCCATAATTTCCATAATTATATTTGCCATATGCTGTGCAGCTGGTTCCGGGAACTCTTTTGCATTCTGGGAAAGCGGGCTGGCATATGAAGGCGAATCTGTATATAACTACCTGCAAGTTAAAGAATCAGGCAGAAATGTAATACTTTCTACCAATGTACTATTTGGTGTCCAGTCTGTCTATATGAAAGATGAAGGGCTTACTGGCATGTACTATGACTATGCACTTGCCGCACCTCTTATGGCAGCAGATGCAGATAAAGAGCCAGAAGATATGGAAGTCCTTATACTTGGCATGGGAACAGGCACATATGCCATGCAGTGCAAGAAATATTTTGGCAATATAGAAACAAGCGGGGTTGAGATTGATGAAAAGATAACAAAACTTTCAAGGGAATACTTCCATCTTCCAGATGATATAAACGTAACAACATATGATGGCAGGGCATTTTTAAACGCTATAGACAAAAAATACGACGTTATCATGGTAGATGCCTACCAGGATATTACCATACCGTTCCAGATGTCCTCTTATGAGTTCTTTACACTTGTACAAAAGCACCTTAAAGATAATGGCATAATGGTAGTAAACATGAATATGCATAACAATAACGAGGGCAATATTAACCAGTATCTTTCTGATACAATTTCCTCAGTATTCAGTGAAGTTTACACAATTAATGTCCCAAATTCCACAAACAGGGAACTATTTGCATCTAACAACAAAGATATGTACACCATATTCCAAAACAATACTAAAACAATAAAAAACAATGAATTATATAACCTTATGGAACAAACAGCAAATAACCTTATAAAATATAACCCAGGGAATTATATACTAACAGATGACAAAGCACCTGTAGAGCTTCTTGGCATACAGGTTATAGACGGGATTATAAAAGAAGAAGCCGCCTACTATAAAGAAATACTTAAAAAAGACGGGATAAAGGGGCTGTTAAATTCATTTTATTAAACCAGGCGGGATTACTTCCCGCCTTTTATTCCCCAATTAAAACCCTTTTTCCATCAAATGCAAAACCATAATGCTTTATCTTCTCCTTTGGAATCCCCCTTGAAATTAATTCTGTATCATATTTTTTATCTTCAATCTGTCTAAGAGCATCTTCCACTGCTTTCTTTAGTGTACCATCCTTATATGGTGAAAATACCTTAAATTCTATAATTATTGCATTATCTTCCAGATTTACCGGCTCCATCATTACATCATACCTGCCAAGACCACTCTCCCTGTTAGAACGTATATGGTATCTGCCTGCCAAATCTACTACAAGCCCAAGCACAAATCCGTGGTAAAACCTTTCCGGATGTGTTCTCTCTGATGGTTTTCTCCCAGTATCAAAAGTGCTAAATATTTCTTCTGATATTTCATTCATAAACTGGTTCATATAACCAATATCACCAGCAATAAGTGCTTCCCGGAAATAAGAATAAGAAATAAGGCTTTCTGGAAACCAGCCTGAAATCATATTTTTAAACATAATCTTTGTTTCATAATTAGTAATTTTTAATTTATATAAATATTTTCCTGTATCATAGTTAAAATGCCTGTCTACAGGTTTTAAATAACCACTTGCCATAAGAAGGCTCCAGACAGCCCCTCTTGTACTCCTTAACTGGTCAAAAACTACCTGCTCATCCAAAACTTCCTCCAGACAGTTACCAGCAAGCAAATCCTCCATCTGCATCTTTAAATCCGGCGTACCCTCCCTTACAAGCACAGATACCAGTTTATTTGAGCTTGTATCTGCCCAGTAAGTGGCAACTATTCTCTCCTTTAAGAAATTTATAATTGACCATGGATTATAAATATCTTTGTACTGTCCAAATGTAAAACCATCATACCATTGTTTTACTTCTTCCCTCTGCCCTGCCCCTTCCCTGTCCAGTGCAGCAAAAACTTCACTTTCTGTAAACCCAAACGCTTTACCATACATACTTGAAGTTGTTGTAACCACTTCAAGGTTATTTAAATCTGAAAATATAGATTCCTTGCTGACCCTTGTTATACCTGTCATTATTGCACGGTTAAGATATGGATTTGTCTTAAATGCAAGATTAAAAAGCCCCCTTATATATGTTACCAGCCCGTCCCAGTAACCATATACATATGCTTCCTGCAAAGGTGTATCATATTCATCAAGCAGAATAAGGACTTTTTTCCCATAATAACGCTCAAGGTACATGGAAAGTGTCCTGACCGAGGCAGTTATTGTAGTTTCTGCGATTTTCTTACTAGCAAATAAATTTATAGAATAATTCTGCAAAACCTCAAAATTTCTTTTTTCCTCTTTATTTAGCACATCACTTTCTTTTAAATATTTATGCGCTTCATAAGCACTGGCTATTGCATTTATAATTCCATTTTTAGCATCTTTAATATTATCTGCTTTTACTCCTGCAAAACTTATAAATATTACTGGATATGTCCCTTGTAATACCCTGTATTCTTCATTATCCCATATTGACAAACCTTCAAAAAGGTCTTTTCTCCCTGCATATTTAGTTGAAAAAAAACATTCAAGCATACTAAGGTTCAATGTCTTTCCAAAACGGCGCGGACGTGTAATAAGCGTTACAGCATCTTTATTCTCCCACCATTCCCTGATAAAATCCGTTTTATCAATATAGAAAATATCATTTTTTATAATTTGTTCAAAATCCTGGTGTCCGATACCAACTGTTTTACCTGTTATTCTTACTGCCTTACCCATACATCCGCCTGCCCCCTGCCTTTACATTCTCTTTTATCCAGCCTGCCAGCAAACCAGCCGTTTCCTTAACAAACCATCCATGAAGCCATTTTTCCCTATTATACGCTACCTTTAATAAAAACACAATCTTTAATTCGTCCTAAGAACTGCACTATCCTTTATATCAATATATTCATCCCGTACAGCAGGAACATAGACTTCACTAACTGATTTATACTCCTCCGGGGTTTTGCAGCCCTGTGACTCCATAATTTTATATAATTCCTTATACCAGCTTTTATCTGTAATTGTAAATTTATAAAAAGGTTGTAAATAAGACTGGTATTCCTCTGTCATATATTCCAGTTCAACAGATAAAACCTGTGCCGTCCCTGCCACATCCACAGCATAGGCATCATGCGAAAAAAATTCCCCGTTGCGCAGCTTTTTTTCTGCTTCCTCCAAAGAAATTACAGGATACATTTTTCCAGTACCAGACGGTGGCTTCATTATATCATATCCCCATCCTTCTTCTCCATAAAACCTGAAATTTAAGCGGTAAAACGTATATTCAAGAAGCTGGTCTGTTAAACTTTCCTGTTTATCTGACCTGAAACAGACACCCCATCTGTTCCCAGAAGCCCCATCATAAGAATAATCCCTTTTTTCCTCATATAACCTGTTTCCAAAATATATTTCACTTTCTTTAAAATCCTGCCCATCCCTTCCATCACTCCAAAGCCCGTCCTCATTTTTAAATACTGGAAGCTGTGTAATCCCGCCTGTATTATTTCTGGTAGGATTTTTAGATGCTGCATCTTCAAATGATTTTACAATAAGCCAGCCATGTCCTCCTCCACCAGCACCTTCTGACATAAAATTACAAACAATCTTTTCAAGGCTGTTTTTATCTGCAACATTTTTTTCATATTTAATTCCAGGAAGCACTTCATCCTGCTTTTTATTAACTTCCCCATTACCAATATTCTGGCTTTTACTATCCTTATATTTAGATAAAAACAAACCAGAACCCATTACTAAAACACAGGCACACGCAGCTGCCACAATACATTTCCACAAAGGAAACCTGCATATCTTACTCTCCTCCTCCAGCGCTTCTTCAATAAAACCATCCTCCAGAAGTTCCATAATATCATATAACTTTTTATATCTGTTTTTCACATTAACCCCTCACTTTCCAGATATTTTTTTAATTCTTTCCTTATACGGAATAAAATTGATTTTACTGCACTTTTACTAAGATTTAAATGTGCTGCAATCCCATCAATAGAATCACAAAAATAATATCTTCTTACAAAAATTTTGCGGTGAAGCGGTTTTTTCATTTTTAAAAATGCATTAACCGCTTCTGCCACCTGCTTTGCGATTATCTCCTGTTCTATATCCAGTGTCCCAATAACCCCGTCAAGCTCCTCAAAAGCAGTTTCCAGGCTCTTGTTTCTCTTATCTGCCACAAGATATTTGTATCTTTTAAGTGCAAGATTCTTAGCAATCCGGCAAAGAAAAGCTGACAAATATCCAGGTCTTGCATCAGGCATTGCATTCCATGCGCCAAAATAAGTATCATTCACACACTCCTCCACATCCTGTTCCAGTGACAATATATTTCCAATCACATAAACAATCCTGTGTCCATATTTTTTCTTAGTTTCACTGATAGCAGTTTCGCTACGTTCCCAGTACAGATTTACAATTTCATAATCCTCCATTAATAATTAACCTCCCTCCTTTAAAAAGTTTCTATATATTATGTACACTTTTTCCAGCAATGGTTGCATTCCGTGCATCAAAAAAAGCTGCCTGGGCAGCTTTTAAATTAAAATTATTCACCAGCCGATATGCTGGTTATGGCCATAACCTTTAAGCTCCGTTTTCTTCTCCTCAAGTTTACGGCTTCTGCTGCGGTATTCCTCCTGTGGTATAACCCCGTCCGTATAATATCTTTCAAGGCACTCCTCAAAATCCTTTAAAGATTCATGCGCAATATCTTTATAATTATTCTCACATGCCATCTCCATAGAACGCCACAAATCATCCAGTTCCTGCCTTGCTTTTTTCTTCTTCCCAAATAACATATACCTGCAACTCCTTTATTTAACCTTTATCAGCAAGAAGTCCCCCGCTTCTAAAGCGGTGGGATGAATTGTGTCTTGCAATTTTCCTAAATCCCTGTTACACTAAGTATAATGATTAGTACATTGACAACTGGATATACTGGGTTGCACAGAGAAACCGAATATGCGAAAACCAAGCTTCCTTCTGTGCGTAAAATATCCAAGGTACAAATGGAACATCATTCGTGAAAACCGTCGGGCGGACGGGGTTAGCTCGTTGATACTGAATACGTTGGTATTCTTGAGCGAGAAGCCCCCACTTCTTAAGTGGTGGGAGCACGTCACAATATCACAATGTAAAAACCCCAAGCATTGTTTCCTGGTAAGCCGCCCTCTTATATTCCAACAGACATTGTTTCACCTCTTGCAATTCCGCAATATCCACTTTATCAAGTTTTGCAAGCGAAACATTATCAAGCTTTACATCAGATAAATATTTTTTATAATACTCCCCCTTATACCCCCATAATTCAACCAGCGCCGGATATCTTTTCTTAAGTTTCTGTGCAATTAAAAGCCCGTCAGCATCAAAATCCCCTGCATAATAAATTTTATATTTACCCTTTAATAATTCCAGTGTAATATAAAAGGCAAGTTTAAACTGTCCGTTGCCACAAATAAATGTTCCATCAGGATAAGTATCTGCCAGATAAGAAAATACTGCCGGGTTTTCTACAATATATATTTTCCCATTACCATTAATACTGCTGCCAGCCTGTAAACTTTCCAGCAGGCTTAAAGTTTTTAATGTAAGCTGCACTGGTTCTTTCTCTGCAAAATACCCTTCTATCCCCTTATGTATGCTGCCATCTTTTTTAATTCCACGCAAGCCATATACAAGGCACATATTAGATACATTATCCTTTAAAATCCCTGCACTATATAAAAGGCTTTCAATATGCTCAGTTCCAGATAAGTCCTGCTCTTGTTTTATATTTGCAAAAGCATATTCTATATATCCAAGTAAAAGTTTGCAGGCTTTGGTTTTTAAATCAAAAAAATGGGGATTGCCTGTTGTTTTTGCAGCAAATACAGGAAGCAGAAGCATCTGGTTTTCTATAACTGGAAGTCTTTCCAACGCATTAAAAATTTTATTTAAAAATGCCTTTAATCCACTTTTATTTTCCTTATTTTCATTATACATTTTTAAAATAACCTGGCTTCCTTTTCCTTTTTCTTTACAAATATAAAGGAACCACTCTGAAACCATTTTATTATTACACATGGCAGCACATTCTTCAAAAAAAGAATTTCTTTCTTCCAGTTCTTTTTCTTTCTCCTGTTTTTTTATAACAAGCGGTTCTTTAAAATATGCTGTTAGAATTTCTTCCCATGATAAAGATGCAAACCTGCTTTGTTTTAATGATTTTTCCATAAGTGCATAAGATATTTTTACATCTTTTTCTTTATGGAAATCCTTTCTGAAAAAGCCTTCCAGTGCCGTTTTTTCATCTTCTGTAATATTTTTTAATGTTATAATCCCGCCCATATGCCCAAGGCTTGCATATTTTTTTCTTAAAGCAGTAAAAAGCTTTTTATAAACATTTCTTTCCTTAAAATAATTTACACACTCATCAAGCATTATCTGCCAAAGACCTCACTTTTCCATTCCATACATAAGGTATAACAGAAACAAATTTAGCATTTTCAGGACGCACCAGCTGGTATATTGCAAGTGCCGGGACTGTTTCATAATCTCCCCATAACACCTGCGAATTAATCATAAAATTAAGGTTTAAACTAACCATAAGCCTGAACATATCTTTAATATTCATTTCATCAACACCTGCAAATGCTTCATCAAGTGAAACCAGAAGTGGTGCATCTTTATTTGCACCTGCATATTTTGCAACAACTGCCGAAAAGAGCGGCACATACATAGACATTGCTTTTTCCCCTCCACTGAATGTAAAGAAAATCCTGTCTGTAAGTTCCCTTTTCTTTTCACCAGTTTTTTGTGAATAAAGCTGGAATTCAAACCATTTACGGTAATCAAGGATATCTTTCATAATCATATGGAACGAAAGGACAGTATTTGTATCTTCTGCCATTTTCCTTGCTTCCGTAATTTTAGAACGGAAATGTAATGCCATTTTATCGATATCTTCTTTATTAAGAATTTCCTTGTCGCTTTGCAAAAGATTTACAAGTTCTTTTGTATCAAGCTGCCCTTCTTTTTCCGTTTTCCTGCTAATCCATTTAAGGCTTAATTTCAGCCCGCTTGATGTTTGCATAGATTCCATAAGCCCGTTCATTTTATCAACCCAGCGTTTGCTTTCATAAATTTTAGCACGTATTTTTTTACTTATTGTATTAGAAAGTATATCCTCAAAAAGTTCCCTGTCTTTTTCGCTTAATATTTTACCAAGGGCTTCTAAATCCTCAGAAAGTTTCTTTGTTAATTCTTTAAACGAAAGGGAAATCCCTTTATATTTTGTTTTAATATCCGCACGGTATCCATGTATTCCATACTCATCAATGCCAGTCCTGTCACTAATATTTTCCAGATACTCACTGGAAAGATTATAAAGTTTAAGATGGTACTCAGCTAAAAGCCCGGTTTTCTCATGGAAAACAGTCTGTAAAGCTTCAAGCAATAAATCTGTCTGTAATTTATCCTGCCCTGCATACATTTTATAAACTTTGCCTGCTTCTTTATCTGTATCTATATCTGCATCAAGGTTTATATTTTCATAAGGAATTACATAACCAAGTTTATATTCCATCTGGAAAATCTGGCGGTGGATATTCTTAAGCCTTTCTGTTTTATTTAAATGTCCCCTTTTTTCTTCCAGTTTCTCTTTATCATTTTCAATAGAATTTTTAAGGAAACCAATATGTGATGCAAGGCGGTCACGTTCACCTGGTATTTCACCAAGGCGTTTTACACATGCGTCAAGACGTTCTTTTATTTCATTATAATTAGTTAATCCAAGTTGTTTTTTTACAGATTCCAGTTCATCCAGGATACGTCTTTTCTGCTGGTTATAATGGTTTAATGTATATAAAAGCCCGTCCCTGTCCTCCATAAGCCCATCCAGTGCATCTTTTAAAGTCCTTGCCATATCCATGCCTGCCCAGTATTTATTATATGCAATGCCTGCCATATTTAAAAGGTTTCTGTATTCTTTAAGGCTTTTTAGTGCATTTTCAAAAACATCAGGGCGGTTTGCCATATGTGCACTGGCACATATTTCTTGTACTTTTAACCTGGTTTCTTTTAATTTACCCTGCTCATTTAAAAGCCTTTCCCTGTACTTTTCTGCCAGTTCCTTTGCATTTTCCAGACGTACCCCGCTGTCCCAGAAATCTTTTGCAGCAATTTTTAAATCTTCTTCATCAGGAAAACTTTCCATTTCTTCCTGTAGTTTTCCCTGCTGTTCTTTTTTCTGCACAATACGTTCTTCAAACTGTTTTTCCTGTATTTCAAGATTGTTTATAAGGGATTTTAATTCATTTATTTTATCAAGGCGGTAGCGTTCCCTTGCTGCTGTCCCTATATATTTTGCTTTATATAATGTGCCTGTAGCTCCTTCTAATACACCTATATGGTAATTCCCGTTAATACCTGCCCATGTTGCCTGTTCTTTTCCTGTACTTCCATTAATGCCTATTCCTGCAAGTACATTAGATATCTTCTGGTAAAGCAATATATCATTTTCTGCATTATAAACCTGCAATGCCTCCATAATATCTGGTTTTATATGTTCTATATCACCAAACAGGTATTTATCACAGATATCACCCTCCATTGAAAGGACTTTTTCCCTGTCATCTGCATCTACAATTAAAGCATCAAGTATCCCCATATGCAGTAATGCAGCTTCAAGCCTGTCTGCTTCCGTCTGGCTTAATTTATCTTCAAAATCAACAGCCTTATAAAAAGGAATATATGAAATTCCCATTTCATCAAGCTTCTGCCTGTTATTAATAGTTTCTTTGCTTCTTTCCGGTTCTGCTTCCCTGCTCTCCTCCCAGTTTTTTAATTCTTTCCTTGCTTCATTTAAACTGGCTGTAACAGGTTCTTTTTCTTTAAGGATTTCCCTTTCTTCTTCATAAAGTTTGTCTTTTAATTTATTTTTCTGCCCGTAAAGTATTTCATTTATCCTGGAATAATCCATGCCATACTGGTAATTATCAATAAACCCTGCTAATTCCTGTAAAGCTTCTGGTTCCATATGGAATTGTGTATTGCCATGTTCCCATTTATAAACAGCCTCTGTAATTTCGCTTTTCTGTTCCACAAGCTGCCTGTCATACTGCCTCCACTCACGTTCTGCCTTTTCACGTTCCTCCCTCTTTAAATCAAGTTCTTTTAAAGCTTCATCACAGCGTCTTTTTTCCTCTTCCTCAAGCCTTAAAATCTCTGTGCCATTCTCTACACTCTGCATATAGCGGTCCAGCATTTTTGTATGGCTGGCAAAATCACATCTGCCATCCTGCCCTGGTTTTATTTCCTCTATAAAAAATATTGCCTCATCAAATGGCACATCTTCTATTGCTTCTTCCATCTGTACAAGAGTATTTTCCAGCTCATGCAATGTTGTATTATTATCATTGTCCTGCGACTTAATGCGGTTCTCTTTATCTATACATTCTTCCCGCTTTTTATCAGAACGCTTTTCATAAATTTTTATTTCTTCTTCAGATTCCGCCAGCTGTTTTTCAAGTTTACTTTCTTCTGCTTTTAATCTTGTAGCATCATTATCACTTAATGAATTACGCTCTGTTTCCAGGACTTCATACTCCTGTTTTAGACTATCATAATTAATATTTTCCTTTTCAAGCAAATCTGTATTTAAAGAAATCCTTTCTTCTAAGCTTTGTAATTCATCCTGCTGTTTTTTAAATTCACCAGCTTTACTAAGATATATTGAAGCTTTTTCAAAAAGGACTGCCCTGTTATACTGGTCATAAACTTTTTCAATTTGTTTTGCTGCCTTTATGCTTTCTGAAAGGTTGTCAAGATTCGTTTTCATGGTATCCATATTTTCAATAGCCTCTGACATAGGGCGCAGGTCATCTTCTGATAATGTCTGCAAAGATTTGCTTAATATATCATTAATTACAGAAGGTTTAAAATCTTTAGAAAGCTTTGGTGTACGCAGCTGTATTAATAAATCAAGCATTTCCTTGTATTCTTCCATTGTTTCAAAACCAAATATTAATGAATTAACACAGGCAGCATATTCGCCCTGTGTATCCATTACACGCCCGCCGTTTCCAATTCTGTTCCTTAATTCTGTTTTGGAATATGCTATTTTATTTTGTACATCTTTATACAATAAAAAATCTTTTCCAACCCTTCTTCCATCTGTAATACAAAAATACCATGTTTCAAGTTTTTTATTCTTCCTTGCACGCAGCCCAATCCCGATTGTTATATATGTTTCTGATTCCTGGCGTTTAAATTCCATATAAAGATAACCTGTCCGTTCATCCCTGCCATCATCCTCTTCAAGCAGGTAATTCTCCATTTTCCTTGCCCTTGAACCAAAAGGGTCAAGACGCTCAGGGCGCATATTTCCATCTAAAAGAAGCGGGATAAAGCTTTGCATTGTTACAGACTTTCCAGAACCATTAGAACCTCTTAGAAGCATCCTTCCTTCAAGAAATTTAAATTCCTGCTGGTCATAATACCAGAAATCGGTTAAACCTGCTTTATTAATAATCCAGCTGCTGTTATTCATTGCTTTTCCTCCCTCTTTAATTTGAAGTCATCCGGATAAACGCCATTCATCTTGCCAAATGCCGGCTTAATGCAGACTTCTTTGCCATCTGTATTTATAAGCTCCATTTCTTCCATATACTGCATTGCTGCTGTTACAAATTCATTTATTGTCATATCCCTGTATTTCTTAGGAAAACCTTCTTGGTAAATTTCCTTACAGTTTTCAATAACCCCTGTAAACTGTTGTAAAGGCATTGTTATTTGTTCATCTACAGGGCATGTAATCTCTTCTTCCCCAAGCATCCCGCGTATAAGCGTACTGCAAAGCAAGGCAATATCTGAAAGTGTATTTTCCTCTGGGAAACACCTTCCCATACGGCAGTCCTTGCCAAGAACCAGGAATGCGCTGTTTTTATGTACATGCAGTGTGCAGTCTGTAACAGCCTGTAACTCACTTTGTATTATATTCCTGTAATTCTTAACATACAAAAAATCTTCCTCAGAATCCTCTGTCCGGTAAATCCCCATGCCCATAAAAAGCTTGCGGTAAACCCTCTGCCTGCGTATAATCCCCCTGTCCTCATCCATTCCAATCCATTCTTCACCTGTAAAACCAGACGGGTCTGTAAAACCTGAAATATCTATTGTAAAATTGCGCATAAAATACCTTGATATCCCTGTATTTTCATAAAGCACTTCTGTACTTCCGTCCTTATAAAAATCCTCTTCATTGCCATCATCTACTTTTAACATGCCACAATCCACACAGAACTTTAATACCTTTACAAAGCACCGGCGGTTCTTATAAACAGTCCAGTCCGTTTCTTCTTCCTTCCACTGTCCCTGTACATACTCTGTTAAATCTGACAGCACAAACTGGTCTTCTGCCTCCTTATCTTCAAGAAACATTAAGATAATACAGAGAAATATATATTCCATCTTTTCCTTAAAACCGGAAATCCCCATCCAGTTTTCCGGTTTTGCTGGTATTTTTTCAAGCTTAATAAAATATGGTGTTACAATAACATGGTATCCCAGTTTCTCACTTAAAAATGTTTTATACTTTCCAATATCATCCTTTACCCTGTAATATAATTCTTTTTCCTGGCTTTTTACTACCCATCTTTTACTCATTAATATTTCTAAAGCATTCATTAATACCCTTCCCTTATTTAAAGCATATTACATATGCTGGCATTGTAAATTTGCCATCTGTACATTCAACAGTACAGGTCTGCTCTGTCCTTTCCTCAACAAAATATGTCCTTCCATCTTCTGTTTTAGAACTTCTGTCCTTTCTTTCCAGTGCTTTGGAAAGCCATGTTAAAAAAGTATCCCTGGCAAATGGTTCTAATACCGGAAGCCCTGCAAAATCAAGCCTGTCATCTTTTATATAACTTTCTAAAAGTTTCCTCTCCTTTTCTATCCTTTCAATAGCCGCCCTCTTTGCTGCCTCTTTTTCCGCTGTCCTGTCAATAATCCCTGTACGCTTTGCCTTATCCCTGTATGTCCTTGTCCTTGGCATAATCTCCACTATATATGGCTTTTCCTCATATACGCCACTGTTAATGCTTTCCGTTTCCCTTTCAATTTCCCCTCTTAAATGCAAAGAGCTTTCAATTCCAAAAACATTGGAAGAAAGCCTGTGTGCTTCATTAACATCAATACAGCTGCTAAAAAGCTTTGCAACTTTATAATACTCATCCCGGCGGTTTGCCCCGGCATTAACCGTTTCACTGATTCTTGTTGCATAACGTGTAATTTTACGTATTATATCATTAGTAATATCAAAAACCCTGCCCGCTTCCGCCTCTTTTCCATTTTTATTTACAAACCACTCCTCAATACTCTGCCAGCGTCCATTTGTATTTTCCCTGATTAACCTTTCATCAGGCTCTGCATCCATCCTTGGAATTGACATTTCATATGATATAGTTTTCTCAAGAATTTCCCTGATGCTGTCCTCCGGGACTTCCTTTATATAATGTCCGATTACATCTACATTCTGCTGTAAACTCTTTACAAAACTCCTCAAATATTCAATTAAATGGTCCTTAAATACAAGAAACTCCCTTGTCTGCATCATCTCTTCTGCCTTTACACTGTTAAGCGTTCCCATATAATCCTGGTAATTCTGGTTAAGCCTTATAAAATCGCTATTTAAATCTTTCCACCAGTTGTACGTTTCCTCAACTGGTGCATCCTGCATACTTTTAATACGGCTGGTACTATGCCTTATACGTTCCAGAAGCCCGGGCTCTAACGACGCACCCTCTACAAACAGGTTTTCAAGATGCAGTACCATTCTTTCAATCTCTACAGCATATTCCGAAAGCTTGTACCTGAACTTTTTATTCTTAAATTCTTCAAGGGTTGTTACCTTTTTAGTATCCTGTACAGTATCTAAATTCCCCCATGAAACAAGGGAAGCTAAATCCTGCTGGCACTGTTCCATGGTGTACTGTTCAAAATAAGGGTCTTCTTTAAGCTCTGCATAAACCTCTTCCATGTACATCCAGTATTTAAGCTTTTCATAATTCAAATAAAAAAGCCGTATAATTGGCCTGTACCTGTCCGTATTGTCCACATTCAGGTAATTTGCCTCTTTTAACGGCTTTAAAAGCTTTTCAGTAACAACCATAATAAAATTATCCCCCCTGCAAGAAATCTGTTTTTGCTGTGATTTGTATATTTATGTCTATATTTTACACACAAAATAGATTATATGCAAGCCTGTTTTAAGAAAATATGGATATTTTTATATGCAAAACAAATAAAGCCACCTGTTGTATTTATACCCCAGGCAGCCTTTATAATATTTATTTTATCATCCAGATATATTTTACATTTTCTTATAGAAGAATGACTTAAATGTTGAGAATCCTGACTCCCCTGGGGATATTATCTGCTCTGTGCTTCCTACAAAAAGTATGCCATCTTTTTTAAGTGCAGCGTTAAATTTTTTGTATATTTCATCTTTGGCTTCTTCTGTAAAATATATCATTACATTGCGGCACACTATCATATTGCAGCCTGAAGGGTATGTATCTTTTAAGAGGTTATGCTGTTTAAATTCAACACATTTTTTCACTTCATCTGAAATCTGGTAGCTTCTTGTGCCTGTTTTAGTAAAATATTTTGTAATGTATTCTTTAGGAAGCCCTTTTAAACTTTTCTCGTCGTAAACCCCAATCTGTGCTTTTTCAAGTACCTGCTTATCAATATCAGTTGCAATTATTTTTATCCTGTTCATAGGGATAAATTTGGCAAGGAGCATAACAAGTGTATATGGTTCATCCCCTGTAGAACAGGCAGCACTCCATATTTTTATATTATTGCTTCCAAATTTCTCAAATAAATATGGAAACATCTCATTTTCAAGTAATTTCCACTGTTCAGGATTCCTATAAAATTCAGAAACATTTATTGTAAGATAAGCTACAAATTCTTCAAGAAGCTCCTTGTCTTTTGAAATAGCATTTATATATTCATCATATGAACTGATTTTTCTCTTAGTGATAAGCGAATCTATACGCCTTTTCATCTGTCTTTCTTTATAACAGCTCAAATCAATCTTGGTAAGCTGGTATACTTTGGTTTTAAACTTTTCATAATCACCCATTTTTATATACCTCCATGAAAAAACCGCCAACCCGTTTACTTTTTTACGGATTGGCGGAAAAATTAATTACTCAGCTACATCTTCACCGGCAGGTTCCTCATCCGTCTGTGAATCATTTAATAAAGCTTTAATACTTAAACTGATTTTATGGTCTTCCTTATTGAAATCAACTACTTTAGCTTCAATCTCCTGGCCTGTTTTAAGTACATCAGATGGTTTGTCAACATGCTCTTTTGAAATCTGTGAAACATGCAGCAGCGCATCCACACCAGGTTCAAGTTCGATAAATGCACCGAAATCTGCCATTCTTGCAACTTTTCCCTTAACTACTGAACCTGTGCTGTATTTTTCATCAGCATTTAACCAAGGGTTCTGGTCTTCAAATTTCAGGCTGAGTGCAATCTTGTCATCTTTTATATCTTTAATAAGAACCTTTGTCTTATCGCCTACACTGAACACCTTCTTAGGGTTCTCAACACGTCCCCATGACATCTCTGAAATATGGAGAAGCCCGTCTGCGCCGCCTAAGTCAATAAATGCACCAAAATCTGTAAGGTTCTTTACTGTGCCTTCTACTGTGTCACCAACTTTTATCCTTGCGAACAACTCTTCCTGGAGTTTCTTCTTCTCCGCAACAAGAAGCTGTTTCCTGTCACCGATAATCCTTCTCTTTTTAGGATTAAATTCACTTATGACAAACTCTATCTCCTGTCCTGAATATTTGGAAAGGTCTTTCTCATAAGTATCTGACACAAGGCTTGCAGGGATAAATACTTTTGTTTCATCAACTACTACGCTTAAACCACCTGCAAGTACAGCTGAAACTGTAGCTTTAAGTACTTCCTTGTTCTCAAATGCTTCCCTTATGCGCTCATTGCTCTTTTCCATGGCAAGCCGCTTATATGTCAGGACTACCTGTCCTTCGCCGTCATTTACCTTAAGAACTTTAGCGCTCATTGTATCGCCTTCTTTAACTACTTCCCTAAGGTCGATACCTGACTGGTTACTGTATTCATTCCTGGTAATAATACCATCAGCCTTGTAACCAATGTTTAAAACGATTTCATCTTCCTTAACGCTGATAACTGTCCCTTCTACAATCTCCCCATTGTGGATTGTTACTAATGTTTCTTCCAATAACTGTTCAAATTCATTGTTCACTTCTGACATATGATTGAACCTCCTTAATTATATTATTTGGGGTCGATGCCCCAGCAGTAATACCCACGCTACGAAAAGATTGAAGTTTCTTCAAATCCAGGTCATCAAGTGTCTGTATAAAATATGTGTCCGGACATGCTCCTTTGCATATTTCAAACAATTTCTGCGTGTTCGAACTATGTTTTCCACCTATTACTAACATCGCGTCGGATTGCCCCGCAATAGTACCCGCTTCTGTCTGACGCTCTTCGGTAGCGTTGCAAATTGTATTCATAACAAGTATATCATAACTCTTTTTCACTAAAATATCAACTATATCTTGAAATTTATTGTAATTAAATGTCGTCTGCGACACAACACATAGCTTCTGCCCCTTATAATTACTGTATTTTTCTGCTTCATCCACACTCCCGATAATATCTGCATTGTCCTCACACCAGCCACATACAGCCATAACTTCAGGGTGTTTTGCGTCCCCTGTTATTATTATATGGTATCCTTTGCTGTATTTTTCCTCTACTATATGGTGTATTTTGGAAACAAACGGGCACGTTGCATCTATTATATGGACATTTTTCCTTTCCAGCTTTTGTAATGTTTCCTTAGATATGCCATGTGAGCGTATAATTACTGTAATATCTTCACCTTCATCAAGGCTTTCTACATCTTCTATAACTTTCACGCCTTTGCTTTCCAGGTCAGATACCACCTGCTCATTGTGGATAAGCGGCCCTAATGTAAATACCCTGCCACCTTTTGAAGCTTCTTCATATGCCATGTCTACTGCCCTTTTAACACCAAAGCAGAAACCGGCACTTTTTGCAACTGTAACTTTCCTCATTACTGGTATACGCCCCTTTTTATTTAATCGGATTATAACCATAAAAACTTTAGCTTGCTGCTTTTTTGCTGTTATATATGTTAATTACTGCATCCACAGCTTCTTCTATTGATAAATCCGAAGTATCAAGAAACACAGCATCCTCTGCCTGCTTTAAAGGTGATGTTTCCCTGTTCATATCCTGTTCATCCCTTTTAATTATATCCTGTTTTAACATTTCTATATCACAGGCAATGCCACGTCCTGTCTGTTCTTTATACCTGCGCCTTGCCCTTTCATCTGCACTTGCAGTAAGGTAAATCTTGGTTTCTGCGTCCGGGAGTACACATGTGCCTATATCACGCCCGTCCATTATTATATCCTTAACCGCAGCAAGGTTTCTCTGTATATCCAGAAGTTTAGCCCTTACTGGTGTATACCTGGCAATATCTGATGTCACCATGCTTACCTGTTCTGTCCTTATAAAAGCATTGACATTTTCACCATTTAATATTACCATCTGTTCCCCATCCTGGTATTCTATGGAAATATCTATGTCCCCGCATGCTGCATGTACCGCCCCTTCATCCCCGGTGTCTATGCCATTCCTTATAAAATAAAGTGCCATTGCCCTGTACATTGCACCTGTATCCACATATATAAAACCAAGTTTTTCTGCTGCAAGCCTTGCTATTGTACTTTTACCTGCACCAGCCGGCCCGTCTATTGCTATATTATGCATAACCAATTCTCTCCTGTTAATTATCTAATTTTATATGCCATTTACTTTATACCTGCGGCGGATTTGCCTGCAAGATACCCTGTTGACCACGCTATCTGGAGGTTATATCCCCCTGTCACTGCATCAGTGTCAATTACTTCCCCTGCAAAATACATTCCTTTTACTTTTTTAGATTCCATTGTAGCAGGATTAATCTCCTTCACCATCACACCGCCCCTTGTAATAATTGCTTCATCAAACCCCCTCATACCCTCAGGTGTCATTTCTAAGCCTTTTAGCAAATCCACAAGCCCGGCTCTTTCCTGTTTTGTAACTGAATGGACTTTTTTATCTGCATCTATGCCAGAAAGCCTTGTTATAACAGGTATAAGCTTTGCTGGCAGAAGCCTTCCAAGGCTGTTTTTAAAACAGCTGTTTTTACATTCTGAAAAATCCCTTAATATTCTCCCATCCAGCTGCTGTTTTGTCAATGCAGGTTTTAAATCTATTATAAACTTCATGCCTGCCATATCTTTTCCAGACATATAACAGCTTGCTGTAAGGACTAAAGGCCCGCTTATCCCAAAATGTGTAAAAAGCATTTCACCCATTTCTTTATATAAAACTTTCTTCCCGTCTTTAAGCGATAATTCCACATTGCGCAATGAAAGCCCCTGCAATTCCTTTGCAAAACCCTCCTTAATATTTACAGGAACCAGTGACGGGAATGTTTCTTTAACCTTATGCCCCGTATTTAAGGCAAACCTGTAACCATCCCCTGTAGAACCTGTAGATGGGTACGAAACGCCCCCTGTTGCAATTATAACAGCATCCGCCTTAATTGTTTCTGTATTTTTCCTGCCATTTTGGTTTAAATATTTAATATCAGCACTTTTAAAAACCCCGTCTTTTATATTTATACCCTGTACTTCTGTATTATAGTAAATTTTTACATCTCTTTTTTCAAGAATATTTTTAAATGTCCTGATAACATCAGAAGATTTATCTGAAAGCGGAAACACCCTGCCGCCACGCTCTGTTTTAAGATTTAAACCGTTATTTTCCAGAAAATCCATTAACTTCCGGCTGTCCATTGCAGAAAATGCACTGTATAAAAACTTTGGGTTTGACACAACATGAAGAAGCAGGTTCTGTATATCACTGTTATTTGTAATATTGCACCTGCCCTTTCCCGTTATATAAAGCTTTTTGCCAATTTTTTCATTTTTCTCGGCAATAATAACCTCTGCGCCTGCATCTGCTGCCGCCACAGCCGCCATTATCCCTGCCGCCCCTCCGCCAATTACAATAACTTTAACCTTTTTATCCAATATCATCCTCCAATTAAACCATGCACAAGTTTTACTGCTTCTTCCACTGTACGCTGGCGCACATTATTCCTGCTGCCATCAAAATTATATTTCCTGGCATCAGCCATCCCTTTATAATATACACATATATATACCGTCCCTGCCGGTGTGCCATCCTCTGCCGCATCCGGCCCCGCATAACCAGTTGTTGCTACTGCTATTTCTGAGCCTGACACCCTTGCTGCCCCCTCTGCCATCTGCTTTGCTACAACAGAACTTACAGCTGTATATTTCTTAAGGTCATCTCCATTTACACCAAGCACCTTATGTTTTACTGCATCTGAATACGTTATATAACCCTCCTCAAATACCTCCGAAGCACCTGGCACATCAACAATACACGATGCAAGCATTCCGCCTGTTAAAGATTCTGCCGTTGAAATATGGATTTTTTGTTCTTTAAGAAGCTTTACAACTTCCTCTGCAATTTCCATAACCTGCCCCCCCTTTCCCGTTATCTTACATATTACCATCCTGCATTATCCGCCAGTTTTTAACAAGGTAATCTGCAAGTGATACTACTGTTAAAATTATAGCTGCATAAATAAATACAAGTTCTGTAATATTTATAAATGCACCATCAAAATCTAATATTAAAAGCACTGACATAACCATCTGTGTCACTGTTTTAATCTTGCCCCACCAGCTTGCTGCAAGGACTACGCCTGCATCTGATGCCACAAGCCTGAAGCCGCTTATTATAAACTCCCTGCTAATTATAATTATAACTCCCCATACAGGCATAGGGTTTCCTGGTATTGAAACAAAGCATATAAGGGCAGCACTTACTAAAAGCTTATCTGCAAGTGGGTCCATAAATTTGCCAAAATTTGATACAAGGTTATATTTACGTGCTATATAGCCATCTAATGTATCAGTAAGGCTTGCCAGTATAAATATAAGGGCAGCTATGTAATTTGAATACTTTACAACATCTGTAAGCATAAAAAACACAAAAAAAGGTATCATAATTACACGAAGCATTGTAATTTTATTAGGTAAATTCATAAAAAATCCCCCTTTTCAATTTACAACATCACCCACCAGGTCATATCCGTCTGAACCTGTAATTTCTACTTTTATAAAATCCCCTGACATAAGATTCCAGTCCGATGTTACAAAAACATATCCATCCACATCCGGTGCATCCATATATGTCCTGCATATATAAACTTCATCTTCTGGAAGATATCCTTCAACTATTACATCAAATTCCATGCCAGCCAGCGACTGGCTTTTTTCAAATGCAATCTCCTGCTGTATTTCCATTATTTCATTACGCCTTGCTTCTTTTATATCCTCTGGAACCTGCCCTGGCATATCTGCAGCAGGTGTATCTTCCTCTTGTGAATATGTAAATACACCAAGCCTGTCAAACCTTGCCTTCCTTACAAACTCTTTTAAGCTATTAAAATCATCTTCTGTTTCCCCAGGAAAACCTGTTATTAATGTTGTACGCAAAACTATATCCGGGATATCTTTACGTAATTTTTCCAGTATCCCTTCAAGCTGTGCCCTGTCTGTGTGCCTTCCCATACGCTTTAAAATGCTGTCTGCGCCATGCTGCACTGGTATGTCAAGATAATGGCACACCTTTGGAAGCTCTTTTATTGCATCTATAAGGCCATCCGTTATTTCCTCTGGATAACAATATAAAATCCTTATCCACTTAAGCCCCTCTATTTCTGAAAGCTTATAAAGAAGTTCTGGAAGGCTTTTCTTCCCATAAATATCTTTGCCATAAAGTGTAGTTTCCTGTGCTACAAGGATAATTTCTTTTATTCCATTTTCCACAAGATGTACTGCCTGCTTTATAAGATTTTCCATAGGCACGCTTCTGTACCTGCCCCTTACTTTTGGAATAATACAATAAGTACAGCACTTATCACAGCCTTCAGCAATTTTAAGATAGGCATATCCCCCGCCAGCCATAGCCTCCCTGTCTGTAAGCGGTTCTGGCAGATAATCAATACTTCTAAGGCTTTCTACAACAGCACTTCCTGTATTATTTTTATCTAATGCACTTTGTATACTCTCCACAAGGTTTTCATACGCCATTGTGCCAATAATTATATCAACCTCTGGCAGTTCCTTTTTAATCTCCTCATGGTAACGCTGCGCAAGGCAGCCTGTGGCAGCAAGCAGCCTGCACTTCCCATTTTCCTTGTATCCTGCCATTTCAATAAGTGTATTTATACTTTCTTCTTTTGCATCACCAATAAAACAGCATGTATTTACAACAATAACATCTGCTTCCTCTGCATTATACACTATATTATATCCTGATTTCCTTAAAGATGTTACCATCATTTCACTGTCAACCAGGTTTTTATCACATCCAAGTGAAATAAAACAAATATCCACGCTGATAACCAGCCTTTCTAAACTATTACTATATTATTTCTGCAATTTCAGTTCAGCAGAATATACACAATTATTCATAAGCATTGCTATTGTCATAGGACCTGCACCGCCAGGTACAGGAGTAATTGCACCCGCCTTTTCCACAGCACTGTCAAAATCAACATCACCACAGAGTTTTCCGTTCTCATCCCTGTCCATGCCTACATCAATAACAGCTGCGCCTTCTTTAATATAATCTGCTGTAATAAACTTTGCTTTTCCTATTGCCACAACCAGTATATCCGCCCTTTTTGTTACTTCCTTTAAATCCGCCGTATGTGAATGGCACACCGTAACAGTCCCATTTTCACGCAGCAGAAGCATTGAAACAGGCTTTCCTACAATATTACTCCTGCCTATAACAACACATTCTTTGCCATCTATCTGTATATTATAACGCTTTAAAAGTTCTATAATGCCTGCTGGTGTACATGATACAAAACCAGGCTGCCCTATGCTTAATGCCCCCACACTCTGTGGATGGAAACCATCTACATCTTTATCCGGGCTGATTGCCTGTATAACCTTGTCCTCATTAATATGTGCAGGAAGCGGAAGCTGTACAAGGATTCCGTCTACATCCTCCCTGTCATTAAGTGAATATACAAGTTCAAGCAACTCCTTCTCAGTAGTTTCCTCTGGTATTTCATATGCAAGTGAACGTATGCCAGTGTATTCACATGCTTTCTTCTTATTGCCAACATAAACTGTAGAAGCAGGGTCATTGCCAACCTGTATAACAGCAAGGGTTACTTCCCTGCCTTTCTCCCTTAGGGCAGACACCCTTTTCTTCACTTCGTCCTTTATTTCCTGCGAAACTTTCTTTCCATCTATAATAATTGCCATAAAATGCCTCCTTCTATAAACTTGGTACATTACGTGATTAAATTCCAGATGACTCTGGCAATTCCAAAGTATTCCATGTAATTGCCAGCCCCTATACATTAAATATGCTTCCTCCTACAAATTCCCTTAGCAGTGAATTTTTTGGTATATCCCCGCTGTTTATACCTATAAAATAATCAAGGAATTTCAAGAACCTTTTTGCCTCTATATATTCTGGCACATCTTTTGGTATTCCAAATAAAAGGCTTTCTGCATATGGTTTTAAAACTGCCAGTTCATATATCATTGATGAATTAAACATTACATCTGCTTCTTCCTGGAACGGGAATATATACCTGTCCTCACCTCTTCTTACAGAAGGCCACATAGCTATTGTCCTGGCGGCTTCTGTCCCCCTTGTGCGTGCATCCCTTACCATTCTTCTTATAAACCTGCCATCTGTAGTTGAAATCCTGTTATGTTCATCAATATTTAATTGTGCAAGTGCACTTATATATATTTTAAATTTGCTTTCTTTTGGCAGGGAGTATGATAGCTGGTCATTTAACCCGTGTATGCCCTCTATTACAAATATATCATCTTTGCCAAGTTTCATAAAATTTCCTTTATATTCACGTTCCCCTTTCAGGAAATTAAATTCTGGCAGTTCTGCAATCCCCCCGTTAAGCATTGTTACCATATCTTTATTAAAGAGTTCTATATCTATCGCCCCAAGACATTCAAAGTCATAATTGCCATTTTCATCTTTTGGCGTATCTTTCCTGTCTTTAAAATAATTATCCAGTGATATTAATCTTGGTCTTATCCCAAATGTCTGTAACTGCACTGATAACCTGTGTGAAAATGATGTTTTTCCTGATGAGGAAGGTCCTGCTATCATTACAAATTTTTTGCTTCTGTCTGATGCTATTGTTTCTGCTATTTTAGCTATTTTTTTCTCCTGTAATGCTTCCTGTACAAGTATCAGGTCAGTTATGCCGCCCTGTGATATAACCTTGTTTAATGCACCTACAGTATCAGCGCCAGCCACTTTTGCCCATCTGCTTGATTCCTGTAATGTATGGAAAAGTTTTGGCCTTGGTTCAAATCCATTAAGGACATCTGGTGTTTTCCTGTTTGGCATATTTATAACAAAGCCTTTGTCATAAAGCTGTAAACTAAAATATTTAAGTATGCCTGTGGAGGCTGGCATATATCCATAATAATAATCCTCAAATCCATCTAATGTGTATACATTTACTTTTGATACACGCCTGAATTCAAAAAGTTCTTTTTTATCATGCATTCCGTAATCTTCAAAAATGCTTATTGCATCTTCTGTATCAATGGAACGCTTTCCTATTGGTAAATCTTTTTCTACAATATAGTGCATCCTTTCCTGCACTTTATTAATAAATTCTTCTGTAAGTCCTATTCCTTCTGCTTCACAATAAATGCTGTCGCCTATGGCATGCTTTACAAATATATTTTTAAGGCTTTCCCCTGCTATATCATAAAACGCCTTAAGCATAAGGAGTGTTACACCCCTTACATATGTTTTATGCCCGCTGTCATATGATGTATCAAGAAATACCACTTCACAGTCCTGGCTTACACGTTTGTTAAGCTCCATAAGTTTGCCGCCGCATCTTGCAAGTATTATATCATAGTCACATATATCTTTATATTCCGCTGCAAGTTCCCCATATGTAATATCGTCGTTATATTCTTTTGCCACACCATTTATTTTAATTTTTACCATTATTTTACCTCACTAAATAATTAGCTTATTTTATAAAGAATACCTTTTATCATATTGTACTCTTCTAAAAGTGTGCCTTTCCTTTTTTCCTGTGCATTTAAACTGTCCAGTATAGTTTTTATGCGTTTCTGTTCTTTAATAAGAAATTCTTTTAAAATTTGGTTTTTATGGTTTATCAGATATTCACCATATATATAGCCTGCTTCTTCTTTATAATGTTCTTCCCCTTGTACTGCCCTTATAATTACATAAAATTTCCCCTGTTCTTTTACCATGTCCTCATGCACAATTTTAAATCCGTTATTATGCAGGAAATGCCGTACAAGATATATTTCCGACTGTGGAGAAAGTACAAGTTCTTCTGATGTTTTTATTGTATTAATGCTTTTTGCAAGTATGTCTGTAATTAATGCACCACCAAGCCCGCTTATAAGGATTGTATCTGCTTCGCCTTCTTTTAGTTCTTCTGCACCATCAGAAAGCCTTGTTAAAATATATTCTTCCATGCCGGCTTGTGTTATATGCTTCTTTGCCCTTTTTAAAGGTCCTTTATTTATATCCATTGCAATAGCGCCTTTTGCAAGCTTTCTTTCTACAAGGCATATAGATGTAAATGCATGGTCACACCCAATGTCTGCTACTATCCCGCCAGATTTTACATTGGAAACAATACATTCAAGCCTTTTTGAAAGTTTTATACTACTCAAGATAGTCCTTAAGCTTGCGGCTGCGGCTTGGATGCCTTAACTTCCGCAGTGCTTTGGCTTCTATCTGGCGGATGCGCTCACGTGTTACTTTAAATTCCTTGCCGACTTCTTCAAGTGTCCTTGCACGCCCGTCCTCAAGCCCGAAACGCAGTTTTAATACTTTCTGTTCCCTCTCTGTAAGTGTGCCAAGCACTTCTTCAAGCTGCTCCCTTAAAAGTGTAAATGCTGCAGCTTCTGCCGGTACTGGCACATTGTCATCCTGTATAAAGTCGCCAAGATGGCTGTCCTCTTCCTCACCTATAGGCGTTTCAAGGGAAACCGGTTCTAAGGAAATTTTCTGTATTTCACGCACCCTGTCAACAGGCATGCTCATATATTTTGCTATTTCTTCCGGATATGGCTCACGTCCGAGCTCCTGTAAAAGCTGCCTTTGTACCCTTACAAATTTATTAATGGTTTCAACCATATGGACTGGTATACGTATAGTCCTTGCCTGGTCCGCAATAGCCCTTGTAATTGCCTGCCTTATCCACCATGTAGCATATGTGCTGAATTTATAGCCTTTTTTATAATCAAATTTTTCTACTGCCTTAATAAGCCCTAAGTTTCCTTCTTGTATAAGGTCAAGAAATAACATGCCGCGCCCTACATATCTTTTGGCAATGCTTACAACAAGGCGGAGGTTTGCTTCTGCAAGCTTTTTCTTAGCTTCCATATCGCCTGTTTCCATTTTCTTGGCAAGCTCAACCTCTTCTTCTGCGGAAAGCAGCGGGACTTTTCCTATTTCTTTTAAATACATACGCACAGGGTCTTCTATACTTACACCATCAGGAACCGACAAATCAATATTTTCTATTTCTTCTTCATCAGGGACTTCACCACTTGCTTCAAGCTCAAGTATCATATCGTCATCTGTATCTTTATCATCAGGTATCCTTAATACGTCTACCCCGCTTGCTTCAAGAAACTCTATTACTTTCTCTGTTTTTTCCTCATCTAATTCCACATCTGCAAGGAAATTATTTATCTCTGCAAGTTCAAGCACATTCCTTTTGCTTTTTGCAAGTTCTTTAAGTGCTATAAGCTTCCTCTGGAATTTTTTCTTCTCCTCCTCAGCCGCTTCTGGATTTTTCTTTGAAGAAGCCTTTGCAGGTTTCTGGCTTCTGCTTTGTACTCTTCTTTTATTTCCAGCAGCAGCCTTTTCAGTTGTATTATTTGCTTTTTTAATATCTTTTGCTGGTTCTCTTCCTGTTGCCATAGTATTCCTTCCTTTCTTATCCTTACGCTATACTTTAACCATCTTTCAGATAAATATGCAATTTTGCTGGTGTTTGCAGAGCTTTCTTCTCTTGTATAAGGCCTTTTAATTCATTCATGTCTGTAAGCTCCCTTGTACGTTTATCTATGCTGTACTCTTTAATGCGCACTACCAGTTCATTAAGTGCTTTTTCAAGTTCCTCATCCCCAAGTTCTGCAGCAAAGCCTGTCTGGAACATATCTGCTACTGTATTCTGTACATCTGCTTCACTAAAATGGTTTATAATCCTTGCCGGCACTACTTCACCTGCATCAAGCTGCCTGTAAAGCATCTGTGCCACCTCGCTGTAAGGCTCGCCAAAATAGTCTTTTACCTGTACAATGTCTTTTATCTGTTTATATAAACCTGGCCTTTCTATTATTAATGAAAGCAGAAGTTTATACGAATAACTTATACCCTGGTTCTCTTTCCTGTTCTTTGCTTTTGCCCTGGTATCCTCCTGTATCCTGGCAATGCCTGTATTTGCTGCCATGCTTGTCCCATAACGCACTACAAGGCTTTTTAAATCATCACGCCGCAGTGAATACTTTGCTGCTGCCGCCTCCAGGTAGTTTTCACGCTGTACCTTGTCCTCAAATTCCAGAAGTATTTTAGCTACAGCATGGTAAAACTTTGTATTCTGTTCTGGGTCTGATACATCATATTCTTTCCTTGCTATCCCTGTTTCAAAAAAGAAGCTGTTTTCCGCATTATCCATCCTGTTTTTAAACTCATCTGCCCCAAGCCCTTTTATAAATTCATCAGGGTCTTTGTAAGGCTCCATATGGATAATACGTGCATTAATGCCTGCCTGCCGGAGAATTGGTATTGCACGTAATGCGGCTTTCTGTCCTGCCTGGTCACTATCATATGTAAGAAGCACTTCATCTGTATATCTTTTTATAATGCCTGCCTGCTGTATTGTAAATGCAGTGCCAAGTGATGCAACTGCATTGGTAAACCCTGCCTGGTGCAACGCTATTACATCCATATACCCCTCACAGAGTACCATATTCTTATTCTTGCCAAGCTTTGCATAATTAAGTCCAAAAAGATTCCTGCTTTTGTCAAACAGCTTTGTTTCTGGTGAATTAAGGTATTTGGGCTTTGCATCACCCATAACCCTGCCGCCAAAACCTATTACCCTGCTGTTAGCATCCATTATTGGAAATATCACCCGGTTAAAAAACTTGTCATATGCACCACGCTCATCTATTTTAAAAAGCCCTGTTTCTTTAAGAATATCATCACTGTATCCTTCATGCTTTAAAAAGTTGTACAGATTCATGCTGCCCTGCCCTGCATAGCCAAGCCCGAAGTGCCTTATAGTTTCATCAGAAAGCCCCCTTGACTTAAGGTAATCATACCCCGTCTTTCCCTGTGCAGATTTAAGGATTGCATAATAAAAGCTTCCTGCTTTCCTGTTTATCTCAAGAAGCTTCATTTTTATGCTTTCCTGCTCTTTATGATACCCGTCTGCTTCTTCTGCCTTAAGCGTAATCCCTGCCCTTTCTGCAAGTGATTCAAGTGCCTCGGGGAATGTATAATTCTCATATTCCATAACAAATGTTATTACACTCCCGCCTGCACCACATCCAAAGCATTTATACATCTGCCTTGCCGGGTTTACTGAAAAAGAAGGTGTCTTTTCATTGTGGAACGGGCATAAACCTGTATAACTGCCACCAGAACGCTTAAGTTTTACATAGCTGCCAATAACATTAACTATATCATTGGCAGCCCTTACTTCCTCAATCTGTTCTTCTGTATACCACGGCATAAAACACACCCCTTTCAAGTAACCATTAAACCAGAAACCTGTCTAATATACATATTCGACGCCTGTTCCCTATTTCCTTTATTTATTTTTTAGTAAATTTAATTACAAAATAGCAGTTGACATTTTAGTTTACTCATAGTAAACTACACATATAGCCGGCTAATAGTAAACCAAAAATAAAAAGGGGGATTTGTATGGCAGAATACAAATTAGGGGAAATTGAAATGAGGTTTGCAGAAATTATCTGGAACAATGAACCCTTACCTTCAAATGAACTTGTAAAATTATGTGCACAAGAATTAAACTGGAAGAAATCCACTACATATACCATACTGCGCAGGGTATGTGAACGCGGGCTTTTCCAGAATAATAACAGTATTGTTTCTTCACTTGTATCAAAAGAAGAATATCTCGCACACCAGAGTGAAGAATTTGTAGAAAATACATTTTCAGGTTCATTGCCAAAGTTCCTGGCAGCATTTACAAAACGCAAAAAATTATCAGAACAGGAAATTCTGGAACTTCAGAAAATCATTGAAGAGAACAGGGGGGATTAATTATGGATGCCACATTATTACAGGCAGTTTTAAAAATGAGTTTTACTGGAAGCATTGTAATACTTACTGTACTTATTGCAAGGGCAATATTATTTAAAGCCCCTAAAATTTTCAGTTACATGTTATGGAGTGTTGTATTATTCAGGCTTTTATGCCCGGTATCTTTCTTTACACATATATCCGTACTGCAATTTACAGGTACTCCGTATAAAATTGCAGAGAAAAATATAAATACAAAAAAACATCCGCAAAATACAATAAATATACAAAAAACTGTACCTCAGATAAAAATTACAAATAAAAATAATATTATGCCAGAAAATACCGTTCCAGAAACTGCCATCAATATATTTTTATACTGTGGAACAATAATATGGCTTACAGGAATTATTGTTATAACTTTGCATAATGCTGTACCGCTCTTCTGCCTTAGAAGGCGTCTTTTAGCAGCAGTCCCGTTAAACAGGCAGGTTTTTTTGTCTGATTATATTACTTCACCATTTGTATATGGGATACTGCACCCAAGGATTTACCTGCCCTCTTCACTTTCTGCTTCTGAACAGGAATATATTATCCTGCATGAACAGATTCATATACGCAGAAAAGATTATATTATTAAACTCCTGGCATTTGCTGCCCTTGCCATACACTGGTTTAACCCGCTTGTATGGCTTGCATTCCATCTGTCTGAAAAAGATATGGAAATGTCTTGTGATGAAGCTGTTATGAAAAAAACTGGCGGGGATATAAGGGCTGAATATTCTATATCCTTGTTAAAACTTGCATCTGGCAGAAAAAATCTTATAAAAACATTTGCTGCATTTGGTGAAAATGAAACAGGAAGCCGTATTAGACATATTATTAAATACAAAAAACCAACAATAGCAATAACTATAATGGCAATAATTGTCCTGATAGCAACTTTTGTATTTGCAGGAGGAAACCCGCTACAAGAAAAACAGAATGCACCAGCAGATAAAATTGTAAATAATAAAGAACCAGAAGAAACTACAAAACCAGAAGAATGGTGGCAGACATGGGAAGATGGAAATTATATACATACAATGGATTGTGCCTTTGTACGTGGAATGACAGAAAATACACTTATAACCGACCCGCTTGAATATATTAGTTATGATGATACCAAACGTATAAAAGAATTAGGGCTTGATATGGAGTATGACCTTCTTCCTGGATATTATTTTAATAACCCGGACAAAACCACAGCTGCCTGGAAAATAGATGAAAATACAGAATTTATGTTTCTTGACTGGGAAGATAAATTTAAAAATGATAAAAATATTATTGGTACTTATAGCCAACACCCTTATAATGTAAAACTTACATATACAAAAGATAAAGAAGTATTCCGCAAGTATCTGGCAACTTATAAAAATTCACAGCCTGAAATGCCATTTTTCTTTGAAGTCAAAAATGGGGTAATAAAAAGAATTATGGAAAAGTATTTTATATAACAAACAGTATAAAGAATAACAGAAAACGGAAAAGTATTTATAACCTTTTCCGTTTTCATCTTTTCCTAAATAATATAACCCGGCAGGCTCTTTTTCTTCTTCGCTGTTTTTAATATACTGGTCCTTCGGAACAGGCATCCTTCCATATTCATTTTTATTATCTCTTACTTTGCTGTCCTCTTCCTTTAAATCCTGTGTGGATTCTGTTCCTTCCTTTTCCTGTAATACAGAACTGTTTCTGTAGTAATTGTAACTTCCATTAATTCCAGCCAACATAAACTTTACCTCCTTAATTCCTGTTAAATTTTTATTACAATAATTCTTTCGTCTTTTACCAAAAGTAAATCAAGTATTATGTTGTGGAATGTTCTCTACATGATGTGGAATGGTTATTTTATGGCAAGCAGTACACTGGCAGTAAAAGTTTTATCCTGTATACTTATATTTAATGCACCATTATACCTTGCTGCTGCCGCCCTGGCATTTGAAAGTCCTGTACCTTCCTTGTATACAGCCTTTCCATTAAAACTGTTCCGGACTTCTATTAAAATAAAATCCCCCTGTACCTTTCCTGTAACATAAATAAATTTTTCTTCCATACAGCCTGCTTCCTTGCAGGCATTTACTGCATTGTCAAGCAAGTTTGACAGGATAATGCAAAAATCTATATCACGCACAGCACATGGATATGGCAGCACAAGAAAGCACTGTACATCTGCGCCAATATCCTTTGCCATGCTAAGTTTATTTCCAAATAAAATATTTAATA
Source organism: Lachnoclostridium sp. UBA7097 (assembly GCA_002499945.1). Taxonomy (GTDB): domain Bacteria; phylum Bacillota; class Clostridia; order Lachnospirales; family Lachnospiraceae; genus Butyribacter. Next base: position 4,929 of record DKYP01000100.1, on the reverse strand, counting down.
CCGGGTTATTTGTATTATACTGGAATGACATTTCTGCTGCCATATTCTCCATATCCATTGTATAATTCAATGCCTGCCCTGTTTTTCCATTTTGCAAAAGTTCTTTTATTATTGTTATATGGTTTTTAATATCATGTCGGAATGACCTTGTTTTTTCATAATTAATCCTTGCTTCCTCTGCATACTGCCCTAATAAATGTTCTTCCTGCAAAAGAAGTGAAAGTTCTGTATTTAAACGGAAATTTTCCAGAAGCTTTTTATAAGTAAATAAAATACAGCCAAGGCTTACCATTCCAAAAAGCTGTATTACCAGCAGATATAAATGTCTTGTATTTAAAATGCCATCTGTTGTATCTGCATTTGTATAAAACTTTGCACTTATATAACCTGCTGCCAGAAATAACATTAAAACAGGAACAAAAACCATAAGCACATAACGGCTTTTTATTGTTTCATTATATGAAAAATATTTATATAAAACTTTATAGCAAAGAATTGTAGCAGGCAGCGCCATATTCCCAATTAAAATAAATAAAATTCCAGGAATATTATTATTAAAATAAAGTATAAATGGATATAAAATTCCAAGTATTGAATTAAAAATCCCATAACAAAGCTGCAAGATTCCAGCTGTAAGGACAGCATATAAAATAACCTCCACAACTTCTGCCCTATATATAAAAATGCCATTTAATATAAGCAGAAATATATATACCATGAAATCTGCCATACCGGGATTTTGTATAACTGTTATAGAAACAGTACCGGATATTGCAAATAATAAATAATAAAACAGGTTTACTTTCTTTCCAATAAATTTTGTAAAGAAATGAAAACCTGTAATTATCTGTAGAAACACTATAATATATAAAGTGACGTACTCCCACCGCCTATGCTACGCATAGAGGCGGGGGCTTCCCGCTCAATAGTTCCAACGAACTAAGTATCAACGGGCTAACCCCGTGCGTCCCACGGTTTTGTACAACCAGCTATGCATTTATAATACGCATACCTTCGTTTCTTATATTTATAGCGGCATTTACATCCCTGTCATGGTGGGTGCCACATTCGGGACAGTCCCATGCCCTTATAGATAAGTTTTTAGTTGCCGTGTTCTTGTATCCACATACATTACAAATTTGGCTGCTTGCAAAGAATTTTTCTATTTTTACAAGTTTTTTACCCGTTTCTTCAAGTTTGTACTGCAAAAAAGTTACAAACATGCCCCAGCCGTTATCAGATACAGATTTGCCAAAATTCAAACATTGTGACATAGCTTTCATATCAAGGTTTTCTATGCAGATACAATCATAAGCATCCACTATCTGTCTTGACTGTTTATGCAAAAAATCTTTTCTTTGGTTTGCAACTTTTTCGTGCAGCCTTGCAACTTTTATACGTTGCTTATTACGGTTTTTAGAATCTTTTTGCATAAGCGATAATTTACGCTGGCCACGTTTTAGTTTTTTTTCGGCACTTCTGTAGTATCCTGGATATGCTGGTTCATTGCCATTACTGTCCTTGTACAGCCCGTGCATAGAAAAATCAAGCCCCAAAAAGCTATGCAGGCCCTGTTCTTGTACTTGGTTTTCATACTCGAACAAAACGCTTGCAAAATACTTCCCGCTTGGCGTCTGGCTTATTGTTACGGATTTGAGTTTGTAACCGGACGGGACCTGGCGGTGTTGTTTTAACTTCACAAGACCAATTTTAGGCAGCTTAATACAGCCATTTCCGATAGAAACAGAACCCTTCTGGTTATTTGTTGTGTAAGAGTTTCTGTTGCTATGTTTTGACTTGAATTTTGGAAAGCCTGTTTTAGGGCTCCTGAAAAAGTTATTATACGCTTTCTGCAAATTCATTTGTGCATTTGCAAGTGCTAAACTGTCAACCTCTTTCAGCCACCCAAATTCTTTCTTATATTGTGCAGGCGTATTGTCCAGCTTTTGTTTGGTTTCTTCATAATACTTAATTTTATCGGAAAGCATTTTGTTATAAATAAATCTCACACAACCAAATGTCCTGGCAAACAAAACCCTCTGTCTGCTGTTTGGATATATCCTGAATTTATATGCTTTGTTTGCCATGCGTTCCACCTCGTTTTTAAGTCTTTTGTCCTTGTGTTTCAATATATTTCCTAATTACTTCAGCAGGTGCCCCTCCTGTTGTAAGCAAGCAAAAACTTTGACTCCAGAAATATTCTTTCCATAACTTTTGTCTTATTTCCGGAAATTCCTTTTTCAAAAGCCTGCTGCTTGCACTTTTATATGCGTTTATGAATTTGCTTATTTCACTTTTTGGATGGGCTTTGAACAAAATATGCACATGGTCTTTGTCATGGTTCCATTCATGCAAAGTTATATTGTAATTTGGCGCAATATACCCAAATATTTCTTTAGCTCTTTCAGAAATTTTATCATCAAATACTTTTCTTCGGTATTTCACAACCAGCACAAGATGATAGCACAACAAAAATACTGAATGTGCATTGCTGTCTAATTCCATAAATTTATCAGCCTTTCTTATTTTTCGACTGATTTTATTGTGACATATTATCTTCTATTTGTCAAGAGGTGCAATAAGACGCAATTCATCCCCAACTTTAGAAGTTGGGGACTTTTTGCTGCACAGGGTTAAAAAACTGGTTAATCTTAAAACACCCCCTGGACATAAGTGCATTTTGCATAAATATACACCAATGTCCAGGAGGCTTTTAAAAATTACAGGAACAGATAAACCTATCTATTATTGTTTGTTTTGTTATTATCATTACCTGTTGTACCATTATTATCATCTGTCCTGTTTGTAGTGCCGCCTTTATTATCCCCGCTGGCAGCATTATTATTTTTGTCATTTATATTATCATCATTGGTATCTGCACCAGTACCAGTACCACCTGTTGTACCATTGCCTGTTGTACCTGTACCGCCTGTACCATTGCCTGCTGCACCTGTACCGCCATTATCATTGCCTGTCATGTCATCTACCGCATCACCTGCACCGTCAATAATGTCATCAGCCCCGTCTTCCAGGTCATCCATAACATTATCACCATTATTTGTGCCGTCATTGCCATTGTTTCCATTGTCATTGTTACCATTGGCATCATTCGTCGTACCAGGGGATGTAGCAGAATTATTGTTATTTCTGTTGCCACATCCGCTAAAAAGCATAACTGACAGTGACATTGCCGTGATAAATAAATAAGCTTTTTTCCTCATATTTTCTCCCTTTCTGTTATTTTAATAATTATTTTTGCACCATTAGTATGGCACAAGGAGAAAATATTATTCCAGATTTTATAACCAGCACAGCAAATATTGGAATTTTAATATTATTTTTACTATTCCACAGCTGTTTTAGCTTTTTCAAATTCATCCAGTATATCCTGCCCTGGTGCTTTTGTGCAAAGGCTTGTTACAATTATAAATAAAAAACTGATTGCAAATCCAACAAGAAGTGAGTAAATTCCTGTTGCTGCATATATTGTCTGTCCGCCGGCAAGTGGTATATAATCCCATATAATAACTGTAAGTCCGCCTGATACAATTCCTGCAACTGCACCATAAAGGTTTGTCCTCTTCCAGAAAAGTGATGCAACAACAACTGGCCCGAACGCAGAACCAAGCCCTGCCCACGCATCAGATACAAGCCCCATTATGCTGCTTTCAGGGTCCCATGCTATTATAAATGCAAGCACAGCTACAGCTATAACTGTAATCCTGCTTATCTGCAATACTTTTTTATCATCTGCATCTGGTTTTACTATATTTTTATAAATATCCTTTGATACGGAAGAAGCACATACTAAAAGCTGTGAATCCGCAGTAGACATTATTGCAGCAAGTATGCCACATATAAAAATACCACCAATAAATGGAAGTGCAAGGTTACTGTTAAATACACTGTTTATCATCTGTATAAATACATTTTCGGAATCCTCTAGTACATTACTTCCAAAGTATGCCCTGCCAAGTACGCCTATAATACAGGCAGCAACCAGTGATAAAAAGCACCATATAATAGCAACTGCACTTGATTTTTTAATTTCTTTCTCACTCTTTATCGCCATAAAACGTACAAGTATATGTGGCATACCACAATATCCAAGACCCCATGCAAGCTGTGAAAGTATATCAATAAACCTGTATGGCTTCCCTCCATTAGAAAAAAGGCTCATATAATCATTATAACTTGCAATCCCGCTTGCCACAACCTGTTCTTCAAAACTTCCATCAATAAATGAATACGCAAATATTGGAACAACCATAAGCCCGGCAAGCATAAGCATCCCTTGTACAAAATCTGTTGTACATACAGCAAGGAAACCTCCAAGAAATGTATAAATAAGGATTACTACCGCCCCTATTGCAAGTGCAATATGGTAATCAATCCCAAATACTGCATTAAAAAGCTTTCCTCCTGATGCCAGCGCAGAAGCTGTATAAACAAGGAAAAATATTACTATTACTATTGATGATATTGTTAAAATTATCTTTTTCTTATCATGGTACCTGTTCTCAAAAAATTCAGGCAGTGTCATTGAATTGCCTGCAACTATTGTATAACGCCTGAGCCTTTTGGATATAAAAAGCCAGTTACAGACAGTACCAATAAATAAACCTATGGCAATCCATGCCTGTCCTGTCCCTAGTGCATATATAGAACCAGGAAGCCCCATAAGCAGCCAGCCGCTCATGTCGGATGCCTGTGCAGACAGGGCGGCAACCCAGCCGCCAAGTCCCCTTCCGCCAAGGAAATAGTCCTCTGTGCTTGAAGTCCTTTTCATTGACCAGACACCTATTCCAATTAAAATAACAAGATAAAGTACAAATGCAATTAATACTGCAATAGTGCTTGTTGGTAACATAGTAATTCTCCTTATATAATTTACTTTATTTTTTTTACTCACGAACGATTAGATTTTCC
>DKYP01000128.1:22295-34449 GCA_002499945.1 Lachnoclostridium sp. UBA7097 | reverse complement strand
TACAAACCAAAATATATTTATTTGTAATATTTTAAAACTTCTGTATTTTATTATTATCTTAAATTCTATGTTAATGTCTTTGGAATTGTTATAAATTCTTATCTCTGTTCTTTTCATTTAAACTGCCTGCACATAATGGAACAATTTTTTTACATATATAAAAAATCCAGAAAGAACTAACATAAACCGTTTTATTATAGTAAATACTATTAGAAATTTTAAAAAGGAGACAGGCTGGGACTCCAGCCAAGTATTATTATGAAAACTTTATATCTTCATATAGGAATACCAAAAACCGGCACTACTTCAATCCAGCATTTTTGCCATGAAAACAGGGATATATTGTCATCAAATGGATATTTTTACCCGGATTTTCCTTTTGAGTATATATATATTGGAAAATACCGTAACGGGTCTTTTTTAGAAACAAGATATGTTGACCGTGAGGGCATAAGGCATACAGATATAGAAGAAGAGTATTTTAAAAAAGGGCTGGAAATAATTAAAGAACTTTTTATGCAGCATGATAATTTAATCATCTCAAATGAGGGTGTATGGAGTGCATGCTTTATCAGGAAAAGGGGTATTCCACGTATGCTCAGGTTACAGGAAGATGCAAAAAATGCCGGATATAAGGTTAAAATAATTGTATACCTCCGGAGACAGGATGAATATTTATTATCATGGTATAACCAGATGGTAAAGCATAGCATAAATTCTAAAAATGCACTTACATGGGAAAACTATTATAAAGACTATAAAAAATATATACAGCCTGATTATTTTAAATGTTTAAAAAGGCTTGAAGAAATATTTGGTATGGAAAATATTATTGTAAGACGCTTTGATAAAAAATTTTTTAAAGATAATTCCCTTTTTGCGGATTTTCTTGATATATTTAACCTGGAATTAAATGATTCTTATAATATAAATGAAGAAAACAATAATTTTAATCCAAAATTGTCTGAAAATACCTGTGAAATTAAACGTATAATAAATGGTTCATTTAAAATGAGTTTAGAAGAATTTAGAAAATTTGAATGGATTTTAAACCAGATTTCACCAGTCTCAGAGGAAAGATACCCTTGCAGCATGATGTCCCCGGAAGAAATGCAGGAATTTATGGAGCTATATGAAACTTCAAATAATAAAGTTGCCACCCGGTATTTTAATGACGGACAGCCGCTGTTTAATGAAAAAAACCAGGAAAAGGAAAAATGGCAGAAAGATAACATATATATGGCAGATGATATGATACGTTTTTCCTGTATGTCAACACTTTACACTATGCGTAGTATAGAAAACATGAAAGATATAATTAACCACCCTTTGCATTATATCTTACACCGGTTTAAAGAAAAGTTAAAATAAAAAATATATATAGGAAGGGCATTTCCCTTAAATTTTTGGGAAATGCCCTGAAATTACAAAATATTCAATTCTATGTTAATGCCTTTGGAATGGTTTCAAATTCCTGTTCCTGCCCTTTTCCTGCAAATAAAATCCTTGTTGCATTCAGTACACAAAGCATTGCAACCCCTGAATCTGCAAATACTGCCATCCACATTGATGCAATTCCTGCAAAACCAAGTACCATAACTATAGCTTTAATTGCAAGTGCACCTATAACATTCTGCATAGCTACGGTTTTTGTCCTTTTAGCTATTTTTATACTTTCTGGAACTGAACTAAGGTTTGGGTTCATAAATACAACGTCCGCGGCTTCTATTGCTGCATCTGCCCCGTTTCCCATTGCTGCGCCTACATCAGCCCCTGCAAGGACGGGTGCATCATTAATCCCGTCACCTATAAACATTACTGCGCCATGTTTATTACGTATATTTACAAGATTATCAAGTTTATCCTGTGGCATCTGCCTTGCAAATGTTTCATCTATTCCAGTAACCAGGGATACCTGCCCTGCATTTTCTTCTGCATCCCCTGTAAGCATTGCTGTCCATAAACCATATTTCTTCATTTCTGAAACTGCATATTTTGAATCTTCTTTAATAGTATCATTTATAATTATACGTCCTGCATATCTGCCACCAACAGCAATAAATACTTCTGTACCATATATTTTGCTGCTTTCTTCTGGCACCTGGATACCGTTTGTTTTAAGAAGCTTCCTGCTGCCGCATAGAATCCTGCCATTATCCAGCAGTACCTCCATGCCTTTTCCTGGTATTTCCTTTATATCTTTAGCTTCTGGTATAGAAACTCCCCTGTTACCAGCTTCTTTCATTATGCTTGCTGCTATAGGGTGCGTTGACAATCTCTCCGCACATCCTGCATATGATAAAAGCTTTTCTTCTGTTATTCCTGATTTACTGTCTGGAATAACGCCTGCCACAGTAAAATCCCCCTTTGTGACAGTCCCTGTTTTATCCATTACTACTGACTTAATCCCTGCAAGTGCTTCTAGTGAAACACCTCCCTTAAACAATATGCCCTTCTTAGAGCCTGCGCCAATCCCTGCAAAAAATGCAAGCGGCACGCTAAGCACCAATGCACATGGACAGCTTATTACAAGAAATGTAAGTGCTGTATAAACCCAGTAATTCCAGTTTCCAGTAATTAGAGAAGGGACTACTGCTGTAAGGACTGCTGCCAGTACAACTAATGGTGTATAAATCCTGGCAAATTTTGTAATAAACCTGTCAATCTTTGGCTTTGAAGCAGCAGCATTTTCTACCGCTTCAAGGATACGGCTTGCCATTGATTCTTCAAGTAACTTTTCAACTTTTAAATATATTACACCTGAAACATTGACACAGCCCGATAGTACATGGCTTCCTTCACTTATAGCAACTGGGACAGGTTCTCCTGTTACAGCTGATGTGTCAATCCTGCTCTCCCCTTCTGTAACTACGCCGTCAAGTGGTATCCTGTCCCCGGCACGCACTTCTATTATATCACCAATTTTTACATCTGCGGGGTCACACACTACAGTTTTCCCATCTGTTATAAGCCTTGCTGTTTCCGGCCTTAAATCCACAGCATCCATTATCTGCTTTCTGCTTCTTCCAACAGCTACATCCTCAAACAGTTCCCCAATCCTGTAGAAAAGCATTACCCCTGCTGCCTCTGGATATTCCCCAATTACAAATGCCCCTATTGTAGCAATTCCCATTAAGAAATTCTCATCAAAAACCTTGCCTCTGAAAAGATTTTTAAAAGCAGTTATTAATACCTTGCCACCAAGTATAATATAAGATACAACAAACATGGAAACATATATTAAAACTGTACTAGTAAAGTTCTCTGCTATAAGTCCTGCAATAAAAAATATTATTCCTGCCCCTATGCCTGCAATTTCCTTTTTTTCATCAAGAAAAGCAGATAAAAGGCCTGTATTACTATTGTGTCCATGTTCCCCATAACTATGTTCGTTATGGTGGTGCCCTTCGTGGTGTTCTTCGTGGTGGTGTCCATGTGCGTGGTAATGTTCCCCATGTCCACAGCAGCCACATGTACATTCTTCATGGTGGTGTCCATGTTCATGTGTATGGCTATGCCCGTGGCTATGGCTGGTATTTCCAATATTACTTTTCTGGTTTCCTGCCCTTTTTGAATCCTCTATTACCGTACCGGGTTCTTCCTTATCAGCCAGCTTCCTTAAAGCCTCCAAAGCCTTATCTAAATCATCAGCTTCTACTAGTAACTGTCCTGTTGCAAATGTCAATATAACATTATTTACTTCTGGAAGGCTGTTCATCTTAGCTTCCAGTTTAGCCGCACAATTTGCGCAGTCTATTCCACTAATTGAATATTTCTTCTTCATACATACACCCCCTGGCTCTCCCTGTCTGTTCATATGAACAATTATTCATATGTTTATTTAAAATATATCATAGTATGGATAAAAAAGCAATACCCTATTCAAAAAAATTTAATAAAGGGCGGTAAAACCGCCCCTAAGATTTTATTATACCCCTGTTTATTCTTCCACATGCTCAATTCCCTGCCTTAGTATTGTAAACACATGCTCATCTGCCAATGTATATAATACTGTCTTTCCTTCTTTTCTAAATCGTACAAGCCTGTTTTGCTTAAGTACACGTAACTGGTGTGAGATTGCACTTTGCGTCATATTTAAAATATTTGCTATATCATATACACACATTTCATTTTCAAATAAAACATAAAGTATTTTTATTCTTGTTGAGTCGCCAAATACTTTAAATAAATCTGCAAGTTCATAGAGCTCACTTTCTTCTGGCATTTTATTTTCTATTTCATCTGCTGTTTCCTGGTCAATAGTTATATATTCTGTTTTTTCTTCCATAAACCAACCTTTCAAAACATTTATGCCTTGCCATTCCCAAGTCCTTGCCTGCATCTTTCAATGCCCGCCTGCGGAATTTCACCAGATGTCCTTATATCCAGTATACTTTCTGTTTCTGTCAGTGCATTCTGGTACCATATCATTGCTTCATTATAATTCCCGGCGTTTTCATAATATATGCCAAGTTCACAACAGGTTTCTGCACTTGGTTCTGTTACCGCATCCTTAAGCACATAACTGAAAAAATTAGCTAAATCACCTTTAATGCGGTAGTACCTTGCCAGCACACACAATGCTTCTTTTACTTCATCCATGCTTCTGTCATCCTCATCCATTGTCTGTATAAATGCAGGGGCAGCTTCACAGAAATCATTATCACTGCCTGAACGGAATAATTCCATAGCATACATATGGTGCAGCTTCTTAGACAGCCTCCTGCCTGATTTAAACAGGGCAGCCATTGCCCCTAAGTCACGTGGTGCATGGTTACTTAAAGGCCTGTGCTGTATTTCTATATCACTGTCGTAGACAACAGGGTCTGTACGCAGTGTTTCATGTACCGGGTCAATCCATGTAAAATTCCTTATCCTTTTATATAGCTTTACCCTGTGTTCTTTTTCAAAGTTATATACTGTACTTAATTCCTCTGGTGTACAATACAGCATCTGTACTATTTCTATTTCGGGCAGGAGTACCCTTTTAAGCCTTTTTAACTTTTCCCTGTTCTCTTCATCAAGATATTCATCTGCATCAGCTGTATATATATACTCCTTTGTTGCCTTTGAAGCTGCAAAATTCCTTGCTTCTGAAAAATCACCTGTCCACCTGAAATCATATACCTTGCTGGTATATTCCAGTGCAATCTCCTTTGTGCTGTCTGACGAACCTGTATCAGCTATAACTATTTCATCAGCTATATCTGCCAGGCTGTCAAGACACCTTCTTAAAACTTTTTCCTCATTTTTAACAATCATACATAAACTTATAGTAACCATTTAAATACCCCTGTACTAATATAATTATTCTTCCGCTTGTGTATCCGGCTCTTCCGGGTCTGTCTGGATATCCGGGTCTCCTTCTGTTCCTGGCTCATAATCTGGTTCATCATCCCCTACATCATCTGGCTCGTCCCCGTCATCTGGAATATCTTCACCATCATCTGGCACAGTTACATCTGGTTCATCAGTCACATCTGGCTCTTCAGTCACATCTGGTTCTTCTGGCTCATCAGTTTCTTCCGGCTCATCAGTTATATCTGGTTCATCTATATCCCCTCCCAGAGGTGCTTCTGTTTCCATTGGCGGTTCTGTTGGTGTGCTATTATCATCACCATCATCACCATAATAACCACTTCCACTTCCGCCACTATTCCCACTGCTGCCAGTATATGGTTCAAAGTCCTTATATTCAAGCCCCTCATGGATTTGCCCCATAAAATCTTCCCATATATATAATGGATAAGTATTGCCATATAAATTATCCAATGTCTTTGGTGAATCATACCCTACCCATACAGCAGTTGTATAATACGGGGTAAAACCACAGAACCATCCATCCTTTTTATCACTTGTTGTACCAGTCTTGCCTGCACATGCCATATTGCTAAGGGCATGGCCTCTTGCTGTACCAGACTTTAAAACACCTGTCAATATATCTGTCATCATGCGTGCTGCATTTTTTTCATAAACATGTTTTTCCTGGCGTAATTTATTGTTATTTACAATAATATTCCCCTCTGAATCTGTAATTTTCTTAATACATGTAGGGTCACGGAACACCCCGTCATTTTGGAGAGCGGAATATCCTGATGCCATCTCAACTGTTGTTACGCCATTGGTAAGTCCTCCAAGGGAAGCAGCCGGGTAGTAATCATTATCATCTATCCTGTTAAAATTCATTTTTAACACATATGACAAGCCCTTTTTAGGGGTAAGCTCCTCAAATAACTTCCATGCAATAACATTCTTGGAATTTTCAACTGCATAACGCAGTGGTATCTTGCCTGAATACACACCATTTGAATTTCTTGGCCCGCCCTCAAAATAAGTATCATCTACTATTGTATCAGGTGTATAATCCCTTTCAAGCTGCGGGGTATATACTGCCAGCGGCTTAAATGAACTGCCCGGCTGGCGGTAACTCTGGAATGCCCTGTTAAGTGTATAACCTGTTACCGACTTCTGTTTACGCCCCCCGACAACTGCCACAACATAGCCATTTTTATTATCTATGCATGTAGCTGCGCCCTGTAAAGTGTATACACCATCCTTTTTCTCCTTAAATTCTGCAAGCTTATCATTAACCGACTTCTGCAAAAGTTTCTGTTTCTTCTTACTTAATGAAGTATAAATCCTGTAACCCTTTGTATATAACATGCTGTGGCATTCATTATATACTTCATCATAATTATTATTATACTCTTCCTCTTCTGCCTTGCTGCCAAACTTATACTGGAACTCAAAGCCCTGTGACTGCATAAGTGCTTTAACTGCGCATCTTACAGCAAATGTTGTCATATAATTCTGTGTCTTTATAGCCTCGGCAGGATTAAGTATTATATCCTCATAATTTGCATCACTATATTCAGCAGCAGTTATTACACCTTCATCCATCATCTGTTCCAGTATACGTGATTTCCTCTTTATAGTATTATCATAGTTATCAAACGGGTCATAAAGGCTTGGGTTATTTGGTATTGCACATAAAAATGCAACCTCCGGCAAAGTAAGTTCTGATGCCGGCTTACTGAAATACCCCTTTGCTGCTGCTTCTATCCCATAATATCCGTTTGCAAAGTACATATTGTTTATATAAAACTCCAGTATCTGGTTTTTACTGTACTTTTTCTCCATTTCAAATGCCAGGAATATTTCCCTTATTTTCCTTTCATAGGTTTTAGCATTAGTAAGAAATACAAGTTTAGCTGTCTGCTGGGTAATCGTACTCCCGCCACGCTGGATTTTCTCTCCTTTTATCTTGCTTTTGACAAGCAGCGCCGCAGCCTTAAACGTTGAAAAGAAATTCACACCGTCATGTTCAAAGAAATCCCTGTCTTCTATTGCAATCATCGCATCTTTTACATATTGCGGTATTTCATCAAACGTAAGGTAATACGAATCCTTGTCACCTTTCAGTTTCGCCACAACCGATTTATCCGCTGCATAAACCATACTTGTTTCTGATGAACGGAAAGTATCAACAGTAGAATTTTCAATAATATTCTTTGCCTCATTCTTCCATTGCAGCAGTTCATCCCCAAATTTAAAATAAAATACTATAAGCGCTGCCAGGATTCCTAATAAAAGCAGCAATAAAAAAATTTTTACACCTAGCCAGAATTTTTTATGTTTCTTTTTATTCTTTTTGACAGGCTTGCCACCATTTTCTGGCACATTTTTTGTACTTTTCTTTGTAGCCATAAAGCACCTCCTGTTTTTAAACAATACTTATTTTTCAAGCTCCATGTTGAATATAATATCACATTTTATTGATAAATGCACCTTTCTTACATTTATTAATAAAAAAATAAGAATAATTATCCAATACCAGGGAATAATGTCCATATAAACCATTTTATTATTCATCAATTAAACCGTACTTACATATAATGTGCGTAGAAAAGAGGTAACATATGAAACTATATTTAAAAAGCTTGTCAAAAGCACAAAAACTTCCATTTCTTATTTTTATTTATGCATTATCTTTTTCCATGCTCCTTGCCGGCATTAAATTCTTCCATCCGGGCAGGGCTGAAACACCTGTAGAGATACAGGAAAATATTGCAGACAATATAATAAGGCTGCATGTAATTGCAAACAGCGATACAGGGACTGACCAGTCACTTAAACTAAAAGTGCGTGATGGCATAATAGACGGGATTACAGATACCATCTCTGGCACAACGGATGCTAAGGGGGCTGAAAAACTCTTATCAGCACAGACAGACAATATCAAAAACTCTGCGCTGGACATTATTTCTGGCAATGGATATGACTATCCTGTAAATGTTTCACTGGAAGAAAGGTATTTCCCCGTAAAATCATATGGCGACCTTGTATTTCCTGCTGGCAATTACAAGGCATTATGTGTTGAAATAGGGGAGGCCAGGGGAAGGAACTGGTGGTGTGTCCTTTTTCCAAGTCTTTGCTTTGTAGATGAAACTTATGCTGTAGTCCCTGACAGCTCCAAAGAAAAACTTAAGGAAACTTTAAGCAAAGAGGAATATGAAAGCCTCGAACAGGACAAAAAAGAAGAAAAAGTATTTATCCATTCAGCAATATATGACTGGTTCCGCAGGAAAACAGGACTATAAAACTTATTAAGCAGCTTAACATTCTCCTTTTTATATGGTATAATTTCTAAAATACCAGAATAAAGGAAGATTAAAGATATGAACCAGAATGTACTTGTAACAATCAGGGGCACAGAAAATGAATATGGCACAACCCCCGGTACAGAAATAGAAACTATACAGCCAGGCATATATAACTTTATGCAGGATAAGCATATAATAACATATGAAGAACCTTGTGACGGTCCTGCCCCAGGCTCCAAATCATTTGTTAAAAGCCTGCTTAAAATCACTTCTGGTTCTGTTTCGCTTATAAAGCGTGGACAGACTTCTTCTGACATGGTTTTTAAAAAGGGATACCACCACTCTGGAATATATAAAACTGCTGGCGGTTCTTTGTCACTGCCAATAGATATTATAACTTCAGAGCTTGTGGTTACAGAAGATACAGATTGTATTGACATATATATTAATTACAGCCTTGAAATTGGACACAGCTATACATCCATGCATACAATTTACATTAATATACATTCCGTATAGCTGCTTTATTCCTTGTTTCTATTCTTTGCTTTCTGGAATCTTCCTGATACAAAGGAAACATACTGGCACAATATATAATACTGCACTTACCCATGCTGACTGGTCTGCAAAGCATATTGCCGTAAATCCGTAAAGTGGCACAAATATTTTACTGACAGCAATTCTTGCAACCATTTCCACTACCCCGGAAAATATTGCACGCCCTGGATACCCTATACCTTGCACAGTCATGCGGCAGACATTTAAAATGCCAAGAGCCCAGTAGAAAAAGCCCAGGCAGCGCAGGTACTTTGCTGAAGCTGCTAGTACAGCTGTTTCGCCTGCACTTATAAACATTCTTGACAGTATCCCGCCAGATAATATAAGTACAACCCCTGCCAAAATCCCATATAAAACGCCAGTTATAATCCCTTCACGCAGCCCCTGTTTAATACGGGCTGGTTTGCCTGCCCCAAGGTTCTGGCTGCAAAATGTTGAAACTGCTGTAGCTATTGCATCAAAAGGGCACATTGCAAACTGTTTTATCCTCATTCCGGCTGTAAATCCAGAAACGTATACACTTCCAAGCCCGTTATTAGCTGACTGCATAACCATGCTGCCAATAGCAGTAACAGAGTATTGAAGCCCCATAGGCACACCCATTACTAACATGTTAATTATTACATTCCCTTTTATCTTGCAGTCATTCTTTGACAATTTCAGTACCGGGAATTTCTTCCACATATATATAAGGCATAAAACCCCGCTAACTGCCTGTGCTGTAATAGTAGCAATGGCAGCCCCTGCACATCCCCACTTCAAAATAATTATGCAAAATAAATCAAGCAATATATTTAATATAGTAGAGAATACTAAAAACATAAATGGTGTTTTGCTGTCACCTACTGAACGCAGTATCCCGGATAACAGGTTATAAAGCATTGTAAATGGTATACCTAAAAATAAGATTAAAAGGTATATATAAGAATTATTGTAAATATCATCTGGTGTTGAAAGTATATGTAAAATTGACGGGCATAATAGTGCACATGCCACTGTAAGTACAGCCGCCACAATAATAGTTAAAAACCCTGCATGGAATATACATGAACGCATTGCCTTATAATCCTTTGCACCGAAACGCTGTGCTACAGGGATACCAAAACCACAACATATGCCAATACAGAAGCCCATTACAAGGAATTGTACACTTGCAGATGCACCTACACTTGCAAGTGCCTTTGTACCAAGGTAATTTCCTACTATAGCAGCATCCGCCATATTATAGGTCTGCTGGAAAATATTTCCTGCTAACAGAGGCAGCGCAAACTGTAAAATTAATTTTAATGGCTTGCCCTCAGTCATGCTCTTTGCCATAACAACCACTCCATTCTATTTCACATCATTAAAACCATACAAACACCAGATATATTTGTATGGTTTTAATATTTCCACATTATTTCTCTTTTTTTGAAAACTTTGCCTTTACTTTTTCAGAAAATTTCATTTTCTTTGGTTTTGCTTCAAGATTTGAACGCAGCCCTTTTACTTCCATAATGTAAATGCCGCTTACAATTGCACGTATTTCTTTCTTAACAGGTATAAGTGCAAAAATCTTTTCATCACATAAAAGCGGCATAATCTTGGGACCCACTTTTGCTTTAACCACTGGTACTTTCTGCCCTCTCATGTACTTGGGTGTCTGGTCAATAACAATCTGGGGAAGCCCTGATTCTTTAAGTTTCATATGTTTCTTATCAATTACAAGCATTGATACACTTTGTGAAGCAGCCTGCATCTCCTTCTGCGTTTCTTCCTGTTTCTTCTGAAGCTTCCTGCCATAGATACTTAATGCCACAAGTGCAGCAACCATAAGTACAAGTATTACAATTAAAACTACAACAAACGGACGTATTGCAAATACAGGAAACAGCATCATCTTACCATTCATAAACAACCTCCCTAATCAAAAATAATGCAAACATAATAATAATATCATATTTTACATTTTATGCAATAAGATTTTTATATCCTTGGGATATTTAAATCTCTTGTGCATTTTGTTCTACTTTTTCTGATATTATCTGCCTGACTATTTCCCCGATGCGTTTCTTTTCTTTTTTATCCATATCTTCCATATAAATAGGGGTACAGTATTCAATAATAACATGCTGGCTGTGTATCCATGGAAGATGTTTTTCAAAGACCTCATCAGTATTATTTATTGCAACAGGCACTATAGGGCTTTTTGACTTATCTGCCAGTTTAAAACTTGCATCATGGAACTTTAAGACCCCTTTACCTTTATTACGTGTGCCTTCTGGCGCAATATAAATAGAAGTCCCGCCCTTCATAAGTTCAATCCCGTTTAATATGGTTTTCATCCCCTGTTTTATATCTTCCCTGTCTAAAAACAGGCAGTTCATGCATTTCATCCACCATGATATCATAGGGACATTTTCAATCTCTTTCTTTGATACATAGGCTGTACGCATTGGTGCGGTTGTATAACCAACAAGAATATCAAAAAAACCCCTGTGGTTATATGTATAAAGCGCCGCACGGTCATGCAGTATATTTTCTTCACCTTTAACGGTCAGTCTGACACCAGAAATAAAAAGAATAATTTTAAAACCTGCCACAACACACTTCTGTGCAATAATTGCCTTTTTCTGTGGATTTATCCTGCCTGCTGCCCACTCTACAGCACACATTGGAATAGTAAAAAAACTATATATTATTAAAAACAGCGATACTAAAATTAACCTCATATAACATTACTTCTCCTTTTTTATACTTTACGGGGTATCACCCATTTCCCCAGAGGAAGTTGTATCCTTCGGGGTATCTCCAGAATCTGGTTTTTTTGTTTCTTCAGGGACAGATGTATTTTCTGGTTCTTTTGCAGAAGTTGTATCTGTAGCCTCTGGTGTTTCCACTGGTTCTTTTGTTTCTTCTGGTTCTTTTGTTTTCACAGGTACAGGTGTTTTAGCCGGTTCTGGTGTTTGTGTTTTTTCTGGTTCTGGTGTTTTCCCTGGTTTCTGGGTTTTCTC
>DKYP01000128.1:20832-21992 GCA_002499945.1 Lachnoclostridium sp. UBA7097 | reverse complement strand
CTGGTTTCTGGGTTTTCTCCGGTTTTGGTGTTTTCCCTGGTTTTTTAGTAGCAGATGGTTCTGGTGTATTTTCCGGCTTCTTTGTTTCTTCTGGTTCCCATGTCCTTGCCGGTGGCTGTGTAGCTGCTGGTACTGGCAGAGGGGACGGGCTTTTACTTGCATATGCCGTTGTTTTTGGTGTTGGTGCTGCTGTCATCTGTGGCTCTTTTGGTGTATTAGTATCTATATCACTGATATAGTCATCCTCTGGCACTTTATCATCTACAGTTGTAGTCTGGTAGTATTCTTCTAATGTAAGCCCCTTTTTATAAATATATTTTGCAAGATTAACCCCGACATACCTTATATGCCATGGCTCATATGAATAACCTGTAATACCAGACTTGCCCTTTGGATATCTTATAATAAAACCAAACCTGTGGCAGTTCTTAGCAAGCCATTTTCCCTCGGGACATGAAGCAAATGATTTCTCTATTGTACAATTTACCGTGTCACTGGACACATCAATAGCAAGGCCTGTCTGGTGCTCACTGCACCCCGGCTGCGCTGATACCTTATTTGTATCCTCTTCACCACGTGTATTTACATTATTCTGGTAGATAGCCTGCTGCCTTTCATATGAACGGTATGCAGAAACCACTTTTAAATCCAGTTTCTTCTTTTTCTTAGCTTCTGCAAACATCTTCTCTATAGCATCAGCTGCTGCCTTACGCATATAACTCTTTTCATAGATGCCTTTATAACTGTATCCCACATCAGGTACTGTTAAATCATCCGGTACATAATCTTCTGGCATGGGATAATCCCTGTTTACAAGGACAGTATAACTTGCCGGGGAAGTATCTACCTTAATCAATGGTACATTTGTGTTATAATTTTTTTCATCATCCATATTATCATCTCCTGGACTTTTGTTATTATTATAGTATTCCCCTGAACTGTCTAATGTACCAGAAGAAATATCAATATTTCTCCCTGGCAGATACTGGACAGCAAAAACCCCTGTAAGCAAAATAACTAATACAATAAGAATCCTTACTGCCCATTTTATATAAGCCCTGCCTTTTCCTTTATACTCTTCATTCCCTTTACTTTCTTTATCTTCCATAATTTTATATAAAACCTCCATGCTGTCTTATATTACAGCTTTATAAGTATAT
>DKYP01000128.1:17810-20550 GCA_002499945.1 Lachnoclostridium sp. UBA7097 | reverse complement strand
AGCCTTATAAGTATATCACGAACACGTAAAAAAATCTCCTGTATTTTACTTTTTTATGATAAAATATTTTTATATTATAACATAACATTATAGAAATAGGAGGATATTATGTCTATTATACCAGAAAATACAATAAAAATAAAAGCCCTTGCTAAAATAAATCTGTCCCTTGATGTAACAGGACGGCGTAATGATGGATACCATGACCTGGAAATGGTTATGCAGACAATCAGTATATATGATGAACTTGAAATTTCTGTACTGCCAGAAACTCCTGGTATTCCTGTAACACTTTCAATGGACAGGGAACTCCCTGATAAAATCCCGCCACAAAAGAACCTTGTATACAAAGCTGCTATGCTTATGAAAGAAAAATACAACATTAAAAATTCTTTTAATATATTCCTTAAAAAAAATATTCCTGCTGCGGCGGGGCTTGCAGGCGGAAGTTCTGACTGTGCAGCTGCCCTTATTGCAATAAATAAACTGTGCTGCCTTGGACTTACAGATGAAGAATTATGCAATACCGGAGCCACCCTTGGCGCAGATGTACCATATTGTATTAAAAAAGGTACTATGCTCTGCAAAGGGACCGGGGATATCTTATCACCCCTGCCTCCCCTTAAAGAAACCTGGCTTGTGCTGGTTAAACCCGGTATATCTGTAAGTACAGCTTATGTATATAAAAACCTTGATTTAAAAAACCTCACATACCATCCTGATACAGCAGGAATGGTGGACGCCATAAAAAATAATAATATAAAATGTATAGCCTCATGCCTTTCCAATGTACTTGAAACTGTCACAACCAAAGAATACCCTGTAATAAATGAAATAAAAGAACTTCTGGCAGATAACGGGGCAGCAGGTTCCCTTATGAGCGGAAGCGGCCCGTCAGTATTTGGAATATTTGAAAATAAAGAAATAGCAGAAAGTGCACTCCAGAATATAGAAGATTATAAACAGAAAAACCCGGAATATAAAGAAACTTATATTACATTATGCCATACTGTACAGTCATAACTACTTCACCTTAATATATTTAAAGATTATAATTTTAATAACTTATATGCTGTAAATGCAAACCCAATATTGATTTTATTTTATATTAGTGGTAAAATTTTCTCCAGAATTAATACAGGAGGTATTATAAATGAAAAACTTTTCTATAATTAAAGCATATAAACTGTGCTTTATCTGTGCTGCTGCTTTGCTGCCTTTTAGTATACCAGCAAAGAAGGCAGGGGCAGCAGAAATTATTGTTACAGATGTAAAAGAGTTAAATAAAGCTTTATCTAATGCAAAAGATAATGCATCTAAAGATGAACCTTATACAATATCTGTACAGGCAGGAAACTATAAGCTGGATTATACAATTAATATGCCAAGTTATACTACACTTGTATCCGAACCAGGAACCACTATATTATGCAACACAGAAGAATATGCAGTCCTTATTACAGGAGCTTCTGATGCTGCTATTGATGGTGGCTGCTTTAAAGGTTCTGGCATATTCTCCAAAGGCGGGCAGAATATCACAATAAAGAATACTACTGTAGAATCAGCACCTGATTGTGGTATCCTTATTAAAAATGATAATAAACAGATTTCTGTTGAAGGAAACACTATTAAAAAAGCAGGCAGGTTTTCAATCGCACTTATGGGTGCAGATTTTAATGGAAGTATTGAAAAAAATACAATTACCCAGTCAGAAGATATCGGAATGTACCTCTACACTTCATCATTTAAAGGTGATATATCTGGCAATACCATTAAAAACTGCAAAAGGACAGGTATTTATGCTGGTGTTACTGCAATAGACGGGGATATTAAAAATAATACATTTAAAAATGTTAAAGGACATGGCATTGGAATTTACCACGGCTCACATGCTAATGCCATTGATAACAATAAAATGGACGGCATTGGCGGATATAATAATGGTGGCAATGGTGACTGCGGCATTATGATAAACGGTGACGAAGGCAAAGGCAAAAAAGCAACACCTACATATGTAAAAAGCATTACCAATAATATTATTAAAAATGTTACATATTCAGGAATTAAATTATATTCAGGTCCTAGCGGGGCAAGTGATGACAGCAAAGCCAACCAGGATAAAACATATGTCAAGGATGATATTAAAGGAAATACCTTATACAATATAGGTACATATAAGCATAGCAAAGACTGGAAAAAAGAAATCCAGAAAGGCGGAAGGTATGGGGCACAGACAGGTATCTATATAGACGCACATGCAAGGGTTTATGGTGATATCTGCCAGAATAAAATTACTAAAACAAACCTGCATGGAATCTATATGCGTGTAGGTGCAGTTGCTAAAGATATTTATAACAATACAATTACAGATACAGTAGAAGATGGAATCTGCATCAATAAAAAAGCTAAGGTTACGGGAAGCATAAAAAATAATAAAATCACAAATGCAAAAACATGCGGTATCTGTGTACGTGAGGGTGCAGTTGTAAATAAAGTTTCAGGCAATACCTTTAAAAAAATTGGATATAAAGATATTTTCGTTACTTCTAATGGCAAGATAAAGAAAAATTAATAAAAATAAACACTAATTTGGTGTCTTTTTCCTTTTACATGCTAAATTTATACGGCGTCAGACCCGATATAAATAATACAACAGTAATCTGCTATACATAGATTATTAGAATATTATACTGACGACCGTTAAGATTTTCCAATTTCTGAACAGCCCATATTGCATAAG
>DKYP01000128.1:0-17592 GCA_002499945.1 Lachnoclostridium sp. UBA7097 | reverse complement strand
GGGCAATACGTGCTGTTCAGAAAGGAAAATCTAATCGTTCGTGAGTATAGCAATAAAAAGGAGGTATACTATGAGCGTATCATCAATATCAGGAGCAACACCAACATATGAAACAACTACAACTACCGCTACTGCTGCCGCTAAGGAAGCAGAACAGCAGAAGGATACAACAGCAGCTGAAAAAAATACATCCAGTGAAGTTGTATATGAAAAAAGCAATGCTACAAAGAAAGACAGTGCTAACCAGATTTATAACAGGGATTCCATTATTTCAAAGTTAAAAGCTGACCAGAAATCACGTGCAGATTCAATGAGGGGGCTTGTTGAGAAGTTACTTTCAAAGCAGACTAATAAATTTAATATTGCAAACCAGAATCTTTCATCAATTTTTGGAGAAGCAGCTAAAAATGCCGACCCTGCAACAATCAAACAGGCACAGGAAGATATTTCCGAGGATGGCTACTGGGGTGTTAATAAAACATCAGACAGGCTTGTAAGCATGGCTATCGCATTAGCAGGCGGGGACACAGGAAAAGCAGACGAAATGATGGCTGCTATCCAGAAAGGCTATGACAAAGCTACTGCTGCATGGGGCAAAGAACTTCCTGACATCTCCAAGAGGACACTTGAAGCTACAAAGCAGAAGATGGAAGACTGGAAGAATGGTAAAACAACAGCACAGGATTATGCAGATTATTTATCATAATTAATCCTTATAAACTATATAGATATAACTATCTAAAAAAATAGCCGCTTAGTTTTCAAGACGCAGGCGGCTATTTTTGTGTGTTATTGCTATCTTTACCAATAGAATATCTGGTTCTTTAAGGGCGTAAAAGTTCAATGGGCTATATTCATTTCTACCACCAACAGATGAAATTACTAAAGCGTGATAAATTGCAGGCACATCTGTCATAATTATTTAATAATAAGTTCATAAGTATCACAGTTGCTAAATGCTTTATCTGATATTTTAATGTTCTTACTTTTTATATACACTTTTATTTTTTTATTAAAAGAAAATGCATAATCCTCAATTAATTCCACATTGTTTCCCAGTACAACAGAGCTTAACCCATACTTAGAACCAGCCCCAAAGGCACTTTTACCTATTGTTTTGACACTGTCAGGAACTATAACTTCCTTTTTATCCCCATCTCCAATATAGCCACATAAGTAACCATCTTTAAGAATAACCATTCCATCTATAACAGTAGCACAGCTAATCCTTGCAAGTTCATCTGCAAGTGATTTTTTCCAGTTACAATATTTCCACAATTTTTTTGCTGAAGTAATATCCAGGCTTGCCATATTTAGCTGGATACTGCCGTCCCTGGTATCCTCACCAGACCTGGCAGATTTACTATATACTCTATCTGTAATTGTTTTTACAGAAGCTGGAAAGACAATACTTTTTAAAGCCCCACAGCCAGAATATATGTGTGGTTCGTGATAACCATCTGCTGTATAAGTAAAACTGCCTGTAGCAACAATTTCACAGCCATCTGCAATAACAGCCTCACTTCTTGCATAAGGTATCCTGACAAGTGTTTTGCAATCTTTAGTATATATTATCCCATCTATTGATGTAAATCCCGGGTCACTGGGTAACACTTCAAAATTCATGCAATCACCTGCCATACGGACAAGTTCTGGATTAAGTGCTGTTGAAAACTTTACTGTTCCAAGGGATTTTTTTCCAGCTACAAAAGGTTCCAGCCAATTATCATTAGACGGTTCTAATACATCAAATGTTCCTGGTATTACCATAGTTTCAAGTAAATCACAGCCAAGGCATATCCCCCAGCCAATTCTTTTTACTGTTTTAGGAATAGTTATACTTTTAATTGAAGTATTAGCAAATGCCTGCATACCAATTTCCTTAACAGAAGCTGCAATATTTATACTGGCAGCCTTTTTGCAGTTTTTAAATGCTTTTTCAGGCAAAGACACAATCCCATTTTTTATCACAATTTTTTTGATTTTCTTTTTTTGGAAAGATGCTGGTCTGGCACTTTCTGGCATTTTTCCCTTTCCTCTAACAGTAAAAATCCCATTTTTAAGGGTCGTTGTTACCTTTGAGGATGTTTTTTCTGATGCAGATGCTTTATCTGGCAGAACCATCAGGCTTCCATCTAAAATAACAATAAAAATTATTAATACCAGGACTTTATATGGTAATATATATTCCTTTTTCTGTTTTTTCCTGTTCATTACCCTGTCACCCTCTTAAATATATGTTATTTTCATTAATATCTAATATTATTCTTTTATGTCACTTTTGTTAATAGAAAAAATATATGCTTTGTTTCTATTTGAACTATCATATGGTGCAGCCCCTATGTATATTTTATTTGTCCGTACTTGTATACCCTCAATTTCAAGTTTCTCTGAAGCATCCCATGATAAGTTATAATTCTTTGTTATTCCAGAACTTCGGAAAATCACAGAAAGTCTTGCCTGCTGTTCTGTAGTATTATTCCCATTTCGTACAATATATATATTCAAATCATCATCAATATCTATTCCTTGCAACTGGGATAAGGGAAGTCCGCTTTTATTAATAACATCTATACAAGCATCTGACAATTTTGTGCTTATTTGGAAGTTTTTTAATTGTTATTATTTTCATTAAAATATATTATTTATTATATCCTTTAGTCAACTGTTTTCAGACAAAATAGCAGTGTTTTTTTCATCTATTATACATTACTGAAGTATATTTGAAAATATTTTTATGAAACGGACATGACGGGCTATATTCATTTCTACCTGCCTTTCTGGAAGCTCCTTTTTATAAGGCTTCAGAGTATGCATTTTCCCCAAGATTTTTGAAATTGTTACAAAAGTGTTACATTTTGCCTATTTTTTTGTTTTTTGAGAAATTTTATTTTTATACACAAAGTATTTTATCAAATTTTTTTATAAAATGCCATCATTTTTTCTATAATAAACATAAATTGGAATAAAAATGCAATATGTAAACTGCATGTCTGGTTTTTATGTTAAAAAAAGCAACTAAACTGATAAGTTAAATTATTTGGAGATTTTTCTAGTTTTTGCTGATAATTATGCCAAGAGTAAATTAGCTGGCAAATTCCAAATGTGCTTCCAATGAACGGCTGTACGGAATCGCCGGTGCTTAAGTGCCGTATTTGGGCACTTTATGCATCCGTTGCGGTATTTAAATGGCGTCCAAGTGGGAACGTGCCGTTCATGGAACACTTTGGAATTGCCAGCACACAAACCTTTGCTTTATCCTTAAGTATTTTCAGGTATAAAGTATAATCAATCTATTTATACCTGCCTGCAATATCAATCCTTGTAAGTGCTTTTTTAAGTGCAAGTTCCGCACGCATCATATCCACAGACTTTTCACCGCTCTTTATACGGCGTTCCGCACGCATTTTCGCCTCCTCGGCACGGTTTACGTCTATCTCATCTGGCCATTCACATGACTCAGCAAGTATAGTTACTTTGCTTTTTGTGATTTTAACAAATCCATCATGGAGTGCAGCTTCCTTTTTGCCACCAGCCTGTTTAATACGGAGTATGCCTGGCTCAAGAATAACTGTAAGAGGAATGTGGCCGGCCAGTACACCAATCTCGCCCTCTGTAGTTTTCATTTCTACCATTTCTGCATCGCCATCAAAAAATACACGTGTAGGGGAGATAATCTGTAAGTTGAACGTTTTGTCAGCCATATTTATCTCCTTTCTATCTGGACTTCATTCTCTGGACAACCTCATCAATCGTACCGGCATTAAGGAAAAGGTTTTCTGGGATTTCATCATGTTTGCCATCCAGTATCTCCTGGAAGCCACGTACCGTTTCACTTACTGGCACATACTGCCCTGGAAGCCCTGTAAACTGTTCTGCAACATGGAAAGGCTGTGATAAAAACCTTTGTACTTTCCTTGCCCTGTTTACTACAATCTTGTCATCTTCTGAAAGTTCGTCCATACCAAGGATTGCAATAATATCCTGGAGTTCTTTATACCTCTGTAATATTTCCTGTACACCACGTGCAGTCTTATAATGCTCTTCACCAACTATATGCGGGTCAAGTATACGTGATGTAGACTCAAGAGGGTCTACAGCCGGGTAAATACCAAGTTCTGATATGGAACGTGAAAGAACCGTTGTAGCATCAAGGTGTGCAAATGTATTAGCAGGAGCCGGGTCTGTAAGGTCATCTGCAGGTACATAAACAGCCTGTACTGATGTAATAGAACCTTTCTTTGTAGAAGTTATACGTTCCTGCAATGCACCCATCTCTGTCTGGAGTGTAGGCTGGTACCCAACCGCACTAGGCATACGCCCAAGAAGCGCTGAAACCTCTGAACCAGCCTGTGTAAAACGGAAAATATTATCAATAAACAAAAGTACGTCCTTACCTGAACGGTCACGGAAGTTCTCTGCCATTGTAAGCCCTGTAAGCCCGACCCTCATACGTGCCCCAGGCGGCTCATTCATCTGCCCGAACACCATTGTCGTCTTATCAATAACACCTGATTCTATCATTTCATAGTAAAGGTCATTACCCTCACGTGTACGCTCACCTACACCGGTAAACACTGAATATCCGCCGTGCTCCTGTGCAATATTGGTTATAAGTTCCTGTATTAATACTGTCTTGCCTACACCAGCACCGCCAAAAAGCCCAGTCTTACCGCCCTTCTGGTACGGGCAGAGCAAATCAACTACTTTAATACCTGTTTCAAGGATTTCTGTAGTTGTAGACTGTTCTTCAAAAGCTGGGGCTTTCCTGTGGATTGGGTCATATTTAACCCCCGTTGGGGCAGGCTTTTCGTCAATAGGCTCACCAAGCACATTAAACATACGGCCTAATGTAGCTTCACCAACTGGTACCATAATAGGGCCGCCTGTTGCCTGGGCTTCCATGCCGCGCACAAGCCCGTCTGTAGGCCCCATTGCAATACAGCGCACAGTATCGTCACCCAGATGCTGTGCAACTTCAACCACGAGCTTTCCGCCATTATTTAATGGCACTCTGATAGCATCGTTGATTTCTGGAAGTTTTCCTTCTGGAAATTTAATATCCAGTACGGCACCGATAATCTGGGTAAGCTTACCTGTATTTAATTCTGCCATCGTCTTTCTCCTTTTTATTATAATTAAACAAAAAATAAGGTTATAAATTGTTATGAAATAGCTGATGCACCTGCTATAATCTCCGTAAGCTCCTGTGTAATGGAAGCCTGCCTTGCCCTGTTATATTTAAGCGACAGGTCACTAATCATATCTTCTGCATTGCTTGTTGCAGAATCCATTGCCTGCATACGGGCACCGTTCTCACTTGCATGTGACTCTACCAGCCCGCCGAACACGAGGCTGTTTATATACTTAGGAATAATAGCATCAAGTGCCTCCTCCGGCTCTGGTTCATAATTCATAAGCGTTATCTTGTCAAGCGGGCTCTCAGGCTCTTCCTCCTGTTCGGAAATTATATCCTCTGCATCAATAGGCAGCAGTTTAATTAATGTAGGTATCTGCACCACAGTATTTTTAAATATTGTATATGCAAGATATATTTCACCAATCTCACCACTTGAAAACTTGCTTAAAAGCTCTTTGCCTATTTCCATTGCATCACTATAAAGCGGCTCATTAATTGCCTCTGAATAATCACCAGCTATTGTATATCCCTGCCTTGAAAGGGAATCACGTCCTTTAGTCCCTACAGCATAGATAACAGTATCTTCTTTATTAAAGCGTCCATCTTTAGAAACCATTTTAACTATGTTGGAATTATATCCCCCTGCCAGTCCCCTGTTAGAAGTAATAGTTATAACTGCCTTTTTATCAGACTGGCTTTTCTGAAGAAACGGATGTGACATCTGTCCTGATTTAGCTATCATATCTGCAACAGTTTCATACATAGTTTCAAAATAAGGCTTTGAAACTTCTGCACCAACCTTGGCTTTCTGCAGCTTTACAGAGGATACAAGCTTCATAGCTTTCGTAATCTGCCCAGTGCTCTGGACACTTTCTTTACGCCTTTTAATATCTCTCATTGAGGCCATATTCTAACACCTCTCTATCTGTTTTTAGTGAAATCCGCTTTAAATTCCTCTATTCCCTTAACCAGCTTCTTTTCAGTATCCTCTTTAATCTCCCCATCTGTACGTATAGCTTCTGGTACTTCAGGATATTTTGTATCAATATATTCAAAAAGACCCTTTTCAAATTCAAGTATGTCCTCTACTTCTATATCAATAAGATACTTCTTAGTAGCAGCATAAATAATCATTACCTCATTTTCTACTGGCATAGGATTATACTGGTCCTGCTTTAATATTTCACGTATTCTTTCACCCTGTGCAAGCTGTGCTTTTGTTTCAGGGTCAAGGTCTGAACTGAACTGTGAGAAAGCCGCAAGTTCCCTGAACTGCGCAAGCTCAATACGTATCGGCCCGGAAATCTTCTTCATTGCCTTAATCTGTGCAGAACCACCAACCCTGGATACTGACAGTCCCGCATTAATAGCCGGGCGGAAACCTGAATTAAACATTTCTGTTTCAAGGTAAATCTGGCCGTCTGTTATAGAAATAACATTAGTAGGGATATATGCTGATACATCGCCTGCCTGTGTTTCTATAATAGGAAGCGCAGTAAGTGAACCGCCGCCTAACTTATCAGAAAGCCTTGCTGCCCTTTCAAGAAGCTTGGAATGTAAATAGAATACATCACCAGGATAAGCCTCACGTCCAGGAGGACGCTTAAGCAGAAGTGCCATTGTACGGTATGCAGCGGCGTGTTTTGTTAAATCATCATAGATTATAAGCACGTCCTTGCCAGCTTCCATCCATTCTTCACCTATTGCACAGCCTGAATATGGCGCAATATACTGCAATGGCGCAAGTTCACTTGCTGTAGAAGCAACAACAGTTGTATAATCCATAGCCCCGTATTCTTCAAGCTTATTAACAATAGAAGCCACAGTGGAAGCCTTCTGCCCTATAGCAACATATATACAATATACATTTTCAGTTTTCTGGTTAATAATTGTATCAACTGCAATAGCTGTTTTTCCTGTCTGGCGGTCACCAATTATAAGCTCACGCTGCCCCCTTCCGATAGGAACCATTGAGTCAATAGCCTTAATACCTGTCTGTAATGGTGTATCTACTGACTTTCTGGAAATAACACCTGATGCAACCCTTTCAATCTGCCTTGTCTTTTTAGTTTCAATAGGTCCTTTTCCATCTATAGGCTGCCCAAGAGCATTAACTACACGTCCAAGCATTGCATCACCAACAGGAACTTCAACAACCCTTCCTGTAGTCTTTACAATGTCACCTTCATTAATATTCTTATGGTCACCTAAGAGTACAGCACCGACATTGTCCTCTTCAAGGTTAAGCACCATGCCATAAACTTCATTCGGAAATTCCAGAAGTTCACCCTGCATAGCTTTTGCCAGTCCATGAATACGGGCAATACCATCGGCAACCTGTATTACAGTACCTGTATCCGCAATCTCAAACTTGGTACTATAGTTCTTAATCTGTTCTTTAATTACAGAACTGATTTCCTCAGGTCTTAAATTCATGTTACTCTTGCACCTTCCTTCATTTATTAATTAGAAAGCTGGATTTTATTAAGTTCTTTTGCCATATTTTCCAGCTTTGTCTTTACACTGCTGTCCACTACCCTGTCACCTATTTTTATAACCATGCCGCCAATCAAAGCAGGATTAACAGCATAATCCATACGGAACTCCACATATGAAGTAGTTTCAAGAAGTTTAGCTTCTATTTCCTTCTTCTGTGTTTCTGACAAAGCAGCAGCAGATGTCACACAGGCAACACCAATCTTCTTTTCCTCCCATACCCTTGACATAAAGTATGAAAGGATATCCTCTATTTCTGTAAAACGTCCCTTTTCTACAATAGTTATAATAAATCCCGTAAGTTCAGGTGAAACTTTGTCTTTAAACGCCTTTTCCACCATAGCTTTCTTTTCATCAACAGGGATTTTAGGATGTGCAAGAAGACCAATATATTCTTCATTTTCCTTAAGCACCTGTAAAACTGCCTCCACTTCTTCAAGCATGGTATCCAGCGTGCCCTCTTCTACGGCAACTTCAAACAAAGCATCGCCGTATGTCTTTGATACTAACTTAGCCATGTTTCATCACCCATCTCTTTTAAAGTGTCCGCAATTAACTGTGACTGTTTTTTATCATCCAAAGAAGACGCAACAATCTTGCCTGCCATAACAGATGCAACAGCAATAATTTCCTGCTTCACATCATCTTTTACCTTTGCTTTCTCAAGTTCCACCTCACGGTTTGCCCTTTCAAGGATTCTTGCAGATTCTTCTTTTGCTTCATTTATAATGGCATTTTCTTTCTTCATTGCCTTCTTACGGGTATCACTAAGGATTTCCTCAGCTTCCTTGCCAGCTGCCTTAAGCTTTGCATCATACTCTGACTTAAACTGTATGGCATCCTCTTTTTCTTTAGCAGCTGTTTCTAGCTGTTCTTTAATGAAATCCTGTCTTTTCTGCAGCATATTGCGTGCAGGGTTAAAGAGCAGGTAAGAAAGTAAAAGGAATAATGCAAACATCGCAACCATGGTTATAACCGCATCAACAAGAAGCTGCGGGTCAAGACCAAATATATAATCGCCAAGTGCGCTGCCTGACAATGCTACTCTTATTACAACACTCACTTTTTAAGCCTCCTTTCTGCTGCAATCTGTTAATTGCATAAATTAAAGTTTGCTATAAAGTGGGTTAGCGAATAACAGGATTAACGCAACTACAAGACCATAAAGACCAGTTGTTTCTGCTACCGCCTGTCCTAAAATCATAGTTGACATAATATCACCCTTTGCACCCGGGTTACGTCCAACTGCAGAAGCACCATAACCAGCAGCAATACCCTGTCCTACACCAGGACCAATACCAGCGATAACTGCAAGCCCTGCACCTATTGCAGAACCCATTAATACTAAACCTTCATTTGTTATATTCATTTTACATCCTCCTTAAAATAACATTAAATTAAAAACTTTTTGAAATTATAAATTTCGTGAAATTAAAAATTTCTTGTAATGCTTACGCACCTGTGCTTTAAGCATCTTCCCCTATTGCATCAGAAACAAAACTCATTGTCAACATACAGAATACATATGCCTGTATACACCCGGAAAATACATCCAGGTATGCATGAAGTGCGGCAGGCCATATAAGAGTAAGGACCCTCGGCAGCAGGCCATAAAGCAGCCCCATCATAACCGTACCTGATAATATATTACCAAATAAACGGAGTGACATTGATATAGGCGTTGAAAATTCACTAATAAGATTCATCGGGAAGAATAAAAAGATTGGCTCAAATAAAGCTTTAATCTTTCCCATTCCCTGGTATTTAAATCCATTATACTGAATCATTACCCATGTAATAACTGCCAAAGGAAATGTTACACCAAAATCTGCTGTTGGCGGTCTTAATCCCAGCAGTCCAGATAAGTTACAGGCAAGTATAAACAAAAACAATGCACTTACATAGTTTCTGAAAACCAGTGCCTTTTTAGGCCCCATTGTGCCCCTTACCATCCCGTCAAGCGATTCAACTATAAGCTCAACCACATTCAGGAACGGTCCTGGTACTTTATTGGGATTTGCATTCTTAATAGCGTGGTTTGCACATACTGCAAAAATGAGTATGGCAGCAATAACGATAACCATTGATATATGTGTTGTTGTAAGATACACGTCCCACCCGAAGAATGAGAACTTTGTATTTGAATAACCCCTTATAAAGAAGTCAACCTGGTCACCGCTGCCAGCAAGAAAAACCCTGGCGGGTCCCTGCGGCAAATCTAAGACGCCATTTCCCACATTTTCACCCTCCTTTTCTTAATATTGTATTGAAATAACAATATAAAATATTGTTAAAACACTACCACCTTTGTATACGCCCCGCCATCTTATGGACTAAGGGCTGCATATAAGCAGAAATCTTCATGCCAAACAGCCCGAGTACCGTACCCACGGGGTGGATATACTTATATCCTGCCATGGAAACTGCCAGTACAAGTGCCATGAAGAAAAACCTTTTTAAAGTAGCAAGCTGCATATGCTTTTGTGCATGTTTCACATCAAGGCCAAGCGCTATATCAAGATTATGGAACATGTGCAACAAAAGCCCTGCCGCCGCTGCGCCACCGCACAATACACCTGCTGCCACCGCAAGCTTATGCCTGGCTATTATTACTAATATAATCAAAACCAGCAATAACCATACCAGTAAACCAGCAAACATTTCTTTCAGGATTTGTTTCGCCTTTTTCATATCTAAATCCCTTTCTACTTCCTGGCTGGCCCTTTATTTTCAGGATAACGCTTTGTCTTTACTATCTCTGTATACTCCTGTGCCTCACCAGGGTGGCTGTTTTTATAATCCTTTAATTCCTGTATATACTTAAGCCTGTCATGTTCCCTTTTCATGTCATCAGAATAAAATGACTTAGTAAGTATATATACATTCCTGAATGACGCACCAATACCTATAAAAACAAGCACCAGAAAGCAGGCTTGTGTATTAAACAGCCTGTTAAGCCACACGCCAAGGGCAGCACATAAAAATATTGGCACCATCATACTGATACTAATCTGTGTTACCATCACAATGCTTTTTATTACCTTGCGGTTTTTATCTTCCATAATGCCGCCTCCATAACTGGTATTACTTACCATTTATTATTATAAGATATAGTATTTGAAAAGTCCACATAAAATATTTCTTATTTTGCAGACGTTGCACAAACTTTTTCAAAAATTCCTTTACAATATGGCGTCACGCTATTATAATTATTCCAAAACCCTGTTTTTATTATCAAACCACAGAAAGGAATAACACCTATGGACAATATAAAATTATTCCGCAGACGCTTTATACCAGAAGAAACCACCGAACTAAAGGATGACCATATAATAATGTTTAAGGATGATATTATAATTACCAAATGGAACGTTTTAAAGCCAAGACATGACATTAACAACGGTATTTCTGCGTATTTTATAAAAGACGGCATAAAAGTCAGCAAAATTTTTGACGAAGCTGGCAGGTTTGTATACTGGTACTGTGATATTATTGAAACAATCCATAATAAAGAAGATAATTCCTATACTTTTAATGACCTTCTGGTTGACATACTTGTATACCCTGACGGGCATGTTGAAGTCGTCGATATGGATGAATTTGCGGATGCAATGGAAAAAGGGATACTAGAAACCCATACCATAGCTTCTGCCATGCGCAGCGCAGACCTTCTCTTAAAAACTATCTATTCTGGCAATTTCAGCAGATATACAGATTATATTGAAAATATATAAAGGAGTACACCTGCGTTTTCTTATAAAAACTGCCAGATGTACCCCCTTATGCCTTAAGCTGCTATCAGCCTGAATTTTGCGAATAACTGAAGTTATTTATGCTCTCTGATACTGTATTATAAATATAACTTCCATTAATTGCAATTCCGTCTTTTGTATTTGCTGCAAACCCTATCTCAAGGTTATCCCCGTCTTTATCCATAAGCCTGTAGACCGCCGGGTTTTCTTCATTAAATCCAATACCTGTATTATTATACTGGTTAAATACCGAAGCAATTACACTATTTCCATCTTCATGCGCATAATATACCTTCTGCCTGTCCAAATCATAAATTGTAAAAGTCCTTGCATTTAATCCATTATAAATAAGCATTGCATACCTTTTATCCCCGGAAGATGCCCACTGTATATCACAGTAATACCCCTCTTCAAGTGGCATTTCCCTTTGTGAACGCCCGGGATTTAACACAATCTTTTTTATAATCTCATTGCCCGTTGTATCTTTCTGTGTTTCAATTTCTACATACGTAGTACCATCACTTTCCAAGGTATGTGTATTCCTCTCTCCTTCTGTACTTTCTACACCTGTATAATCTGTCCTGTATTTTATAAGTTCATCTTCTGTCAGCTCCTTCTGCTGGTATTCCCCTTCACCATCATTCCATACATAATAAATATCCTTTCCAGACAGTTTTACAGTAAATACCCTTGTAGTTTCTTCTGGTATGCCAAACTGGCATGAAGCAGCCTCTTTCCTGGAAGTATCATAAATAGCACCCGAAACTTTTTCAAGTGATGTTTCCTCTATATTCCATACATAATATTCCTTTAAGACAGAATTTTTCCTTTTACGCTTTCCAGTAATTTCTTTCCACCTTTTTCCTGTAACATCTGCCTGCTGTCCAATAACAAGTTCATTTGTGCCATCAGCATTATAATCATATACAGAAAGTTCCGTCTTTTCTTTAAAATACAGTTCCCCATCCGGTACATCATTAAAAATATAACTTATATCTTTCTTGTCAAGCCCTGTACCAAAAGCATCATTAAGCTTTAATCCAAAACTGCCTGTATAACCCTTTCCCTCTTCATAACTCCCTGATGTCATTACAAGCTGCAAAACCCTTCCAAGGCCGCTAGGTGAAACAGTATCCAGGCTTGCCACAACAACTTCCTCCCTGCCATCAAAAAGCTTCCCGTCCTCTTCTGCTTCCCCGCCTGCTCCCCATGTACCGCCATTCCACCATATCTGTAGCGGCCTTAATAAAAATGCCCATGTAAAACATAATAATAAAACAATAAATGCAAGCAGTGTATACCGGCGTTTCCCCTTAACCATATAAATAAGCCTGTATGCCCTTTTTTCAGTATATCTTTCATTAAAAAGCAGTAAAGTCTGCCGCCCTTTAAAAGAATTTCCATTTATATTAAACAACTCCTGTGCAAATCCATTTGCAGAATTACCACCATTCTTCCTGGCAACAGCCTCATCTGCTGCTATTTCAATATCTATAGTTAATAAATAATACGCAATCCACATAAAGGGATTAAACCACTGTACAACAACTACTATAAAGGCAAAAAACCTTTTAATACCATCCCCTGCCCTGCTATGTGCCTCAAAATGCTGTAAAAGGTATTTTATGTCATTTACTTTCATGCCAGATGGCAGATATTTTTTCAAAAAGAAAATTCCTGTAATCACAGGGCTTTCTATGGTATCAGACTGGTATATATTACCATATATATGCCCTGCATTCCTAAGCCCTGCACTTACAGACACTTGCCGCATAAATGTAAATACCATAATACATGCCATACCGGCACACCATATTATTGTACATGCCATATAACTTTTGTCTGCATGGACTTCATTAACAAAAACACTCCGCCATCCCTTCATTATACCTGAATTATCATCTATCACAAGACCAAGCCTTGGTAATAACATATGGAACTCCCTGTTCCACTTGCTGGAAATGCAAAAAGGGCTTGAAAGCGATACTGGGCATATCCCCCTGGAAAAATACAGAAGCCATATATAAACAATATATTTCCTTGGGGCTTTTAATAGTAAAAGCCTGAAAACCAAAATAACCGGCATCATAAAAGCAGTTACAACTGCCATTGAAAATGCTGTATAAAACAGCCTGTATAATAAATCCATACCAATCTCCCATGCCGCCCCTGGTTTATTTTAACTGCCCTAAATCCTTTATCCACATCTTTACAGATGCATCACTAGGCATCCTCCAGTCACCACGTGGTGAAAGCGCAACACTTCCCACCTTCGGGCCATCGGGAAGGCATGAACGTTTAAACTGCTGTGAAAAGAACCTGTGGTAAAATGTATCCAGCCATTTATATATTGTATCCCCGCTATATACCCCGTCAAATGTATATTTTGCAAGCCTGTATATTTTAGATGGTGTATATCCAAAGCGCATCATATAATACAGGAAAAAATCATGCAGTTCATAAGGTCCTACAAGGTCTTCTGTTTTCTGTGATATTTCCCCGTTCTCAGGTGGCAGGAGTTCAGGGCTTACAGGTGTATCAAGTACATCCATAAGTATGCTTTCTAACTCCTTGTCATTACATGTCTTTGCATAATAAAGTACAAGATACCTTACAAGGGTCTTAGGCACAGAAGCATTCACACCATACATTGACATATGGTCGCCATTATACGTTGCCCAGCCAAGTGCAAGTTCAGACATATCACCAGTCCCTATAACCATTCCGCCTGACTGGTTAGCAATATCCATAAGTATAAAAGTACGCTGCCTTGCCTGTGCGTTTTCATAAGTTACATCATGCACATCCAAGTCATGCCCTATATCTTTAAAATGCAGGTTTACCGCCTCATGTATTGGAACTTCCTTTAATGTTACGCCAAGTTTTTTTGCAAGGCTGCATGAATTATTATAAGTCCTCCCGGTAGTCCCGAAACAAGGCATAGTAACAGCCTGTATGCCCTTTCTTGGAAGCTTTAGCAGGTCAAAAGCCTTTACAGTTACAATAAGTGCAAGGGTTGAATCAAGCCCTCCTGAAATTCCAACTACTGCACTGCTGCAATTTGTATGTGCAAGGCGTTTCTTAAGCCCCATTGCCTGTATATTTAAAATCTCACTGCACCGCTGTTCCATATCAGACTTATTGCCAGGCACAAAAGGGGTACGCGGGTACTTCCTTGTAAGCACAGTTTCATCCATATCCGTAAATTCAAAATAGCTGGTCTCATATCCCGCTTCAGAAGGGGACGTAATATTAAATGTCGTCATGCGCTTTCTTTCACTGGCAATCCTTCCCAGGTCAATCTCACTAACTACCATCTGGTTGCTAAAACGTTCTGATTCTACAAGGATATTTCCATTCTCTGCAATAATATTATGGCCGGAGAAAACAAGGTCTGTAGAAGATTCTCCTTCCCCGGCATCCGCATAAATATAACCACACACAAGCCTTGCCGACTGGTTTTTTACAAGTTCCCGGCGGTAAATATCCTTGCCAGTCGTTTCATCACTTGCAGACAGATTAGCAATAACAGTAGCTGACGCCATTGCATGGCAACAGGACGGCGGCACAGGCATCCATAAATCTTCACAAATATCTATACCAAGTACAAAACCAGGCAGGTTTAAAGCTTCAAATAAAACCTTTGCCCCAAAAGTTACACTGGTTCCAAAAATATCAAGAAATTCACTTTCAGATGGTGCAGGTGAAAAATGTCTTGCCTCATAAAATTCAGAATAATTTGGAATATTCTGTTTAGGTACTATTCCAAGCAAACGTCCCTTATGCATAACCGCAGCAGTATTATAAAGACGGCATTTATACATAAATGGAATCCCCACAATAACAACCATATCAAAATCTTTAGAAACCTTACAGATTTCTTCAAGCCCGTCAAGAGCCCCTTTTAAAAGTGTATCCTGTAAAAAAAGGTCGCCACAAGTATATCCAGTAATGCACAGTTCTGGGAAAACAGCCAGTTTAACCCCTTTCTTTGCAGCTTCCTTAATATTGCAGATAATGCTTTGTGTATTAAATTCTGTATCACCAACACGTATATCTGGCGTAACCGCAGCAACCTTTATAAAATTATCCTTCATTAATAATATCCTCCATTCATAAAAACTTGATACCTCTCTCGCAATCAAGCCTAAAATATGCTATATTAAAAATATAAAAAATAAGCAGCCGTCCATAAAGTGGCTGGCTAATAGAATTATGATAGCAATGCCATAAGAAATATGCCAAAAGCCAGCAACTCCAAAACCAGCGCACCCTGTAATGTAACACGATTGCTCTTTCAGGATTATAGCACATCTTTTGACACTCCACAATAATATTTTTCTCTTATTTTCCCCATTTTTTTCTGTAAATTCTATCCTTGGAAGTATCATTATAGAGAAAATTTACGACAAGTATTGTGGTATTGACGTGCACAAGAAGATTACCGCTGCCTGCTTTCAAAAAGATAAAAAGGTACTTCTTGGCTTATTGCAGGAAGTACCTTTTTTATAGTTATAATGATAGATATAACAAGCTGCACAGAAATAACTCCTGTGTAACAATGATAAATATGTAAATTGATAATGGGCTTATTTCGTAATAGTCAAAGAGAATTTGACTTTCTTGCCATTCTGGTCACAAGTAAAAGTAATGGCAGCTTTCGTATCTTTGTCATCCTTCAGACCTTTTGCTGTAATCATAAAGTCCTGACCTGTAGTATCTTTTGGAACAATCTGGATATATTGTTGGAATTTTGAATCAACTGTTGGTGTATATGTACAGTCTTCTGTTTTTACTGAACCTGCAAGTCCTGCTATATGCACAAAAAGAGTTCTGCCATTCTCAATCTTAGTATTTGTTAGTTTAGTTCCTGTTGTACTCTGTACTTCAAGTTTATTAGGTGCAAGCTTTACATCTATAGGACAACAAGCAGAAACACCTTTAGTACCAGTATCTATTACCCAAAGATAGACAAGACCGCCCTCTTTTCCTACTGCCGTCACTGTTATCTGTCCATTCTTGATTGTTGCCTTTGCTATTTTAGATGCAGAGGTATCTGTAACTTTATTTTTGTTATTTATTGCTGGCTTTTCATTAATCTTAGTAACTGCCACAATCACCTTACCAACAGATGATTTTACTGTACCATTGCTATTTGGTGTATGTTTGTATGAAGCAAGTATATCTGTATAGAGGGTCAATGCCTTATTATTAACCCTTTTGCCATCTATCTTTTTATTTATGCCATTGCCATATATTACTACTGCTGGACCTGTCACTGGATTACTGTAATAATAATCACTAAATATATGTACATCAGATGTTGGAGATACACTCGGCATTACTACTTTATCAACATAAATAATTGTAAAATTTTTACCATCTACTTTATATGTAGCAGGTTTTGTAATATCAATTACTCTCAGCCAAGATATTGTAAAAGGATTATTATTTGTTGCTGTTTCTGTTATATTCTGTAAATCCGATAAATTTACATTACCATGTAAATTTCCTTTATATAATGTTAATCTTGCTCGGCTATTTAGTTTTAATTCTGTTAACTGGCTGTTAATACAATTCAATTCTGTCAAAGCTATATTCTTGCTTACATCAAGGGCTGTCAGCTGGTTGCAATCACACACCAATTCTGTCAAAGCTGTATTCTTGCTTACATCAAGGACTGTCAGCTGGTTGCAGGAACAATCCAAGCCTTTCAAAGTTCTATTCTTGCTTACATCAAGGACTGTCAGCTGGTTATTGGAACACATGAATATTTTCAAAACCGTATTCTTGCTTACATCAAGGGCTGTCAGCTGGTTGCAATCACACCTCAAGTCTGTCAAAGCTGTATTCTTGCTTACATCAAGGGCTGTCAGCTGGTTGTAATCACACCTCAATTCTGTCAAAGCCGTATTCTTGCTTACATCAAGGACTGTCAGCTGGTTGCCGTAACACACCAAGCTTGTCAAAGCCGTATTCTTACTTACATCAAGGACTGTCAGTTGGTTGTAGTAACACACCAAGCTTGTCAAAGCCGTATTCTTGCTTACATCAAGGGCTGTCAGCTGGTTGCCGGAACACACCAAGCTTGTCAAAGCCGTATTCTTGCTTACATCTAGGGCTGTCAGCTGGTTGTTGGAACAACTCAAGCTTGTCAAAGCCGTATTATTGCTTACATCTAGGGCTGTCAGCTGGTTGCCGGAA
>DKYP01000163.1 GCA_002499945.1 Lachnoclostridium sp. UBA7097 | reverse complement strand
AAATAATAAAGTGACTGTAAAAGGACCAAAGGGTACTCTTGAAAGAGTATTACCAGCAGAGATGGAGATTAAGAAAGAAGGGGAAGAAATCCGTGTTTCAAGACCAAATGACCTTAAGAAAATGAAATCACTGCATGGCCTTACAAGAACCCTTGTATTTAACATGGTTACAGGGGTAACAGAAGGTTATACAAAGGAACTTGAAGTAAATGGTGTTGGTTACAGGGCACAGAAACAGGGCAAGAAGTTAGTCCTTTCACTTGGATATTCACACCCTGTAGAGATGGAGGACCCGGAAGGCCTTGAAGTATTAGTAGAGGGACAGAACAAAATTATTGTCAAAGGTATAGATAAAGAAAAAGTCGGACAGTACGCTGCCGAAATCAGGGAAAAGAGAGCTCCAGAGCCTTATAAGGGCAAGGGTATTAAATACGCTGACGAAGTTATCAGGCGTAAAGTTGGTAAGACAGGTAAAAAATAAGTAAAGGAGTGAGATACGATGATTAAAAAGCAGTCAAGAAGTGAAGTCCGCACAAAGAAACATCTTAAAGTCCGCAAGCGTATTTCAGGTACACCAGAAAGACCACGCCTGGCAGTATTCAGAAGCAATAACCATATGTATGTCCAGGTTATAGATGATGTTGCAGGAAATACTTTAGTTTCTGCTTCAACCCTCCAGGGTGAAGTGAAAGAGGGGCTTGAAAAGACAAATAATATTGATGCTGCTGCAAAACTTGGTACTGTAATTGCCAAGAGGGCACTTGATAAAGGTATTAAAACTGTTGTATTTGACAGGGGCGGATATGTTTATCATGGCAAGGTTAAAGCTTTAGCTGAAGCAGCAAGAGAAGCTGGCTTAGAATTCTAATAGATTTAGGAGGAAAACTCATGAAACGTACAATTATTGATGCCAGCCAGTTAGAGCTGGAAGATAATGTAGTAACGATTAAGCGTGTAACCAAAGTAGTTAAGGGCGGACGTAATATGAGATTTACTGCATTAGTAGTAGTTGGCGATAAGAACGGGCATGTTGGTGTTGGTCTTGGCAAGGCAGCTGAAATACCAGAAGCTATCCGCAAAGGCAAAGAAGATGCAACAAAGAAACTTGTTGAAGTTCCTATCGACCCAAATGGCAGTGTGCCACATGACTTTATTGGTAAGTTTGGCAGTGCTTCAGTTCTTATTAAAAAGGCTCCAGAAGGTACAGGAATTATTGCTGGCGGTCCGGCACGTGCTGTACTTGAGCTTGCAGGTTACAAGAACATCCGTACAAAATCTCTTGGTTCTAATAACAAGCAGAATGTTGTACTTGCAGCAATTAATGGCCTTGATAACCTTAAAAGGCCAGAAGATGTAGCAAGGGCAAGAGGGATATCACTTGAAGAACTTTTAAGCTAATTATTCCGCTTAAATGATTGGAGGCTAATTATGGCAGATAAGTTAAAGGTTACATTAGTTAAATCTACAATTGGCGCCATTCCAAAGCACCGTGCAACTGTTGAAGCATTAGGCTTAAGAAAGCTTAACAAAACAGTTGAACTGCCTGATAATGATGCAGTAAGGGGCATGATATGGCATGTAAGGCACCTGGTAAAGGTTGAAGAAATATAGTTTAACAGGCAGGCTGATAGAAAATAAATAAGAGCGAGGGCATAATCCTGTGCCCGTGTAGTGGAAAGCGGCTGGCATATGCCAGTCCGTATTACAGGAGGTAAAAAATGAATTTATCAGATTTAAAACCAGCAAAAGGTTCTAAGCAGAGCAATAATTTCAGAAGAGGCCGTGGACATGGTTCAGGCAATGGAAAGACAGCAGGCAAGGGGCACAAAGGGCAGAAAGCACGTTCAGGTGCACCACGTCCAGGTTTTGAAGGCGGGCAGATGCCACTTTACAGACGTATCCCTAAGAGAGGTTTTACAAACCGCAATTCTAAGGATATAGTTGCAATAAATGTTGACAGATTAGAGAAATTTAATGATGGAGATATAGTTACTATTGCATTATTACGTGCAAAAGGTATAATTAATAATCCAAAAGATGGAGTTAAGGTACTCGGGGGTGGTGAATTAACTAAGAAGCTTACGGTCCAGGTTAATGCATTCAGTAAAAGTGCTATCCAGAAAATTGAGGCTCTTGGTGGAAAAGCTGAGGTGATTTAAGGATGTTCCAGACAGTCCAGAATGCATTTAAAATCAAAGAGCTGAGGAATAAGATTTTATATACCCTGGTTGCTTTGGTTATTGTACGTATAGGATGCCAGCTTCCAGTACCAGGCGTTGATGCATCGTATATTTCAGAATGGTTCGACAGCCAGAATTCACTTGACTTCTTCAACCAGCTTACAGGTGGTTCTTTTTCATCAATGTCTATATTTGCATTGAATATTACACCATATATTACAGCTTCCATTATCATACAGCTTCTTACTATTGCAATCCCAAGGCTTGAGGAGCTGCACAAAGATGGTGAAGAAGGCAGGAAAAAGCTTGCGGAATATACAAGATACCTTACAATCGGGCTTTCAGTAATGGAAAGTGCTGCAATGGCAGTAGGATTCGGCAGGAGCGGTTATCTGACAGAGGGTGTAACATTTACATCAGTGTCAGTTATAATTGTTTCATTAACAGCAGGTTCAGCATACCTTATGTGGCTTGGTGAACAGATTACAGAAAGAGGCGTAGGTAATGGTATTTCGATAATACTTCTTTACAATATTGTATCAAGGATACCAGAAGATATGGCAAACCTTTATGAAAAGTTTGTATCGGGTGCCAGTACTGTAACAAATGGACTGGTTGGTGCGGTTGTTATAATTGCTGTATTAATTGGAATGGTTGTATTTATTGTAATCCTCTCTGATGGTGAGAGGAGGATAAATGTACAGTATTCCAAAAAGACACAGGGCAGGAAACTTGTAGGCGGGCAGACATCACATATACCGCTTAAAGTAAATACTGCCGGTGTAATTCCTGTAATCTTTGCAGGTTCATTGTTCTCAATGCCAATCGTTATTGCAAACTTCGCAGGTGTCCAGCCGGCATCAGGCGATGGTGCTTCACTTGGACAGAAGATACTGAAAGTGCTTAACCAGAATGCATGGTGCAACTTTGAAAGCTTTGGTGAGTTTAAATATACACTGGGACTTGTTATATATATTGGATTACTGATTTTCTTTGCTTACTTCTACACATCAATAACATTCAATCCACAGGAGATTGCAATTAATATGAAGAAGCAGGGCGGCTTTATACCAGGAATAAGGCCTGGAAAGCCAACAACAGATTACCTTACAAAGGTATTAAACAGTATTATCCTTATAGGTGCCATTGGATTATCAGTAGTAGCAGTTGTACCTATATTCTTCTCAGGTGCATTTGGTGCAGATGTATCATTCGGCGGGACATCACTTATCATTATAGTAGGTGTTGTACTTGAAACATTAAAGCAGATTGAATCACAGATGCTTGTGCGCCACTACAGGGGATTTATAAGTGAATAAACACATTGCAGCAAGGGCTGTAATTAAAAGGGCAGGACAGTAAAGGTTTTGCCCTTTTGTAGTGCTGGCAGTTATATATAATTTTATAAAATTTCAGCCAGAAAACCTATGGTCTTTAGACCGTGGGATGAA
>DKYP01000174.1:20260-20539 GCA_002499945.1 Lachnoclostridium sp. UBA7097 | reverse complement strand
TCGAACTCACGTTAAATAATATGGCGGAGGAAACAGGGGATATACTGGAATATGCCATA
This sequence comes from Lachnoclostridium sp. UBA7097, assembly GCA_002499945.1. Taxonomy (GTDB): domain Bacteria; phylum Bacillota; class Clostridia; order Lachnospirales; family Lachnospiraceae; genus Butyribacter. The sequence goes on along the minus strand of DKYP01000174.1, from coordinate 20,480 downwards.
GAGATGAATGAGCGTGCAACTAACCTGGAAAATATTGCTGAAAGTAATAAAAACCGGGCGGCAGGCATGGTATCGGCAATTATAAAGGAATTAAAAGATGCAATGGAGAAGAGCCGTGAAGTTGAAAAAGTGTCACAGCTTACAACAGATATCTTAAATATATCATCAAAAACAAACCTTCTTTCACTTAATGCTTCAGTTGAGGCAGCAAGGGCAGGGG
>DKYP01000174.1:19451-19967 GCA_002499945.1 Lachnoclostridium sp. UBA7097 | reverse complement strand
TGAGGCAGCAAGGGCAGGGGAAGCAGGGAAAGGCTTTGCAGTTGTAGCAGAGGAAATAAGGCGGCTTGCTGGTTCATGTAAGAATACTGCCAATAATATCCGGGGTATAAATGAAGTTGTGGTGGAATCTGTAAACGGACTTATAAATTCATCTAATAAGATAGTAGATTTTATAGACGGGGTAATACTCCCTGACTATGACAATTTTGTAAAAAGCGGGCAGCAGTATAATAAAGATGCAACACATATTAATGATATTATGAAAAATTTTGCAATACTTTCAAAAGAACTGGACAGCATAATTGATTCCATAGCTGGTTCTGTAAATGGCATAACAATAGCAGTTGAAGAAAGTGCTGACGGTGTGGCAAGTGCTGCTGAAAGCATAGATTCGCTTGTGTCAGACATAAGCGGTGTAAATAAGGAGATGGAAGCTAACAGTGGAATTTCCAATAAATTCAAGGAGGAAACAGATTGTTTTGTAAACCTCTGAAAGGTGTAAAATTTTACACCTTT
>DKYP01000174.1:16170-19167 GCA_002499945.1 Lachnoclostridium sp. UBA7097 | reverse complement strand
ACCTTTTTAAAAAATAGATATCTGTTTTTAAATATAAACAAATGGTAAAATATATTTACAAAATCAAAAAAATTATAAATTAAGGAGGAAGTAATATGAAAAACAAAAAATTATTTAAAACATTATTAGTAACAGCATTAACAGCATCAACAATATTGACAGGCTGCGGAAGTGGCGGCGGCAGCAGTGATGCAACATCAAAATCATCATCAGGCGGCAGCAGTGGAACTGTTACATTAAAATTGTTCTCTAACCTGCCAGACAGGAAAACAGGGCAAGGTCTTGTTGAACAGAAACTTATTGACGAGTATATGGAAGCAAATAAAAATGTAAAGATTGAGGTTGAGGCACTGGATGAGGAAGCTTATAAAACAAAGTTTAAGGCTTATTCAATGGAAGGTATGCCAGACGTTGTAAGTATCTGGGGGCAGCCGGCATTCCTGGATGAAGTAGTAGATGCAGGCGTGCTTGCAGAACTTGACCAGAGCGATTATACAGATTATAAGTTTGTTGAGGGTTCACTGGACGGTTATACATATGATGGCAAACTTTACGGGCTTCCAAGGAACACAGATGTACAGTGCATCTTCTACAATGAGAAGATGTTTAAGGACAATAACTGGGAAGTTCCTTCCACATATGATGAGTTAATTGCACTGGCAGGAAAGATAAAGGATGCAGGAATAATACCAATGGCAATGGACGGCGGTGACGGCTGGCCAATGGCAGTATATCTTTCTGATGTACTCTATAAGCTTGTAGGAAGCGATTACCAGAATGTTGTAAGCAATGCAGTTAAGAATGGTGATTTCACTGATGCAAACATTAAGAAAGCAACAGAATTATTAAAAGAGGCAGCAGATGCCGGCTTATTCCAGAATGGATATGATTCACAGGATTATGGTACAGCAATGAACCTTTTCACAAATGGCCAGGCAGCAATGTTCTATATGGGAAGCTGGGAATCTTCAATGGCATTAAACCCTGATATACCAGATGACGTAAAGAACAATATACGTGCATTTACAATGCCTGTTGTAGAAGGTGGCAAAGCATCAGCAACTGATATTTTAGCATGGAACGGCGGCGGTTATGCAGTATCTGCAAACTCTAAAGTAAAAGATGAAGCAATTAAATTCTTTAACTTTATGTACCAGCCAGATAAACTTTCAAAATATGGATGGGAAAATAATGTAGGAATGTCAGCACAGGACCAGTCAGAGTATATGACAGGTGAAGAAACAGAACTTATGAAACAGATTGTAGACATTCTTAATAACTCAACAAATGTTTCAGGAACACCAGTTAATGACTGTGGCCCTTCAGCATTTAAAACAAGCATTGAAAGCGAAATACAGGGTGTATCAAACGGGAGTTCAAGCGTAGATGGCTTCTTAAAAGCAATAGGGGATGCATGCAAATAACCTGGAAGCAGATTGGAGGTATATATGAAGAAATTATATAGCAATAAGCTGGTAATTTTAAGCCTTGTATTGCCAGGAGTCCTGCTGTTCGTATTTGCAATTCTTGCGCCTATATGTTTAAGTGTATACTATGGATTTACAAATTATACAGGAATGGGAAGTTTTGATTTTATAGGTTTTGACAATTATAAAACATTATTACATGACCAGGCATTTTGGACATCACTGCGTAACTCATTGTTCCTTGCCATAGGGTTTATATGTGTGCAGCACCCACTGGCATTAATAGTAGCAGCGGTACTTGATAAACTTGGGGGAAAGGGTGAAAACTTCTTCCGTTGTGTATACTTTATACCAAATGTAATTTCTGTAGCAGTTATTGCATACTTATGGAAATTTATTTACAATCCTGACTTCGGGCTTTTAAATAACATTATTAAGTTCTTCGGGGGCAAGGGTGATATAAACTGGTTCAACTATGACACAGCAATATGGGCAGTATTAATCGTCCTTGTATGGCATGGTTTTGGATGGGGTATGCTGATTTATTATACAGGAATTAAAAATATAGACCCTGTATTATATGAAGCAGTTGCCATTGACGGGGCAACCCCGGTACAGACATTTTTACGTGTAACCCTTCCACTTATGAAACCTGTTATACAGGTAAATGTAACAATGGCAGTAATCTCAGCATTGAAACAGATGGAAACAGTATATCTTCTGACAAACGGTGGTCCAAACAACAGTACACAGTTTGCAGCCAACTATCTGTACCAGCAGGCGTTCAAAGCATATAAATATGGATATGGCAATGCAATAGGCGTAATATTTATTATTATATGCTTACTGGCAACAGTTATCCTTAACAAGATATTTGAAGAACGTGACGTCTGGGATGTTAAGAAAAAGAAGACAAGGAGGGCAGCATCATGACAATTGCAGGAAAGAAAAAAAGTAAATTTACAAAGCCACTTTTGTGGATTGTCCTTATTATAGTTGCTGTTGTCCAGATTTTCCCATTAATATGGCTGGTTGACTTTTCACTTGCAAGCAGTAATGAAATGTTTACAAGCGGACTTCTGATTATACCAAAGAAAATACAGTGGGGAAATTATGCAAAAGCTTTCGTTGATGGTAATTTTCTGTTATACTTAAAAAATAGTATATTGATAAACGTGCTGGCAGTTTTCCTTGTAGTTGTAGTATCAATTATGGTATCATTTGCATGCAGGAGGATGATATGGAAACTGAGCGGGTTTGTAAAGATGCTGATGTTGATTGGAATTATGATACCAATACATGCAACACTTCTTCCAAACTTTAAAATATACAGTACACTCGGACTTACAGATACAATGTGGGCGCTGCTTATACCATATGTTGCGTTCTCGCTTCCACAAGGAATATTCCTTATGTCAAGTTTTATGGAGTCTGTACCTGTGGAACTGGAAGAGGCAGCAGTTATGGATGGATGTGGAATATACAGGACATTGTTCCAGATTGTTACACCAATGTTAAAGTCTTCAATCGCAACAGTATCTATTATGACATTTTTAAATAACTGGAATGA
>DKYP01000174.1:3313-15892 GCA_002499945.1 Lachnoclostridium sp. UBA7097 | reverse complement strand
TGGAATTTACAGGACAGTATTCTTCAAACTATGCAGTACAGTTTGCAGTTATGGCATTAACAGCAGCCCCGGCAGTTATTGTATATATTATTCTTAATAAACATATAACAAAAGGTGTAGCTATGGGAGCAGTTAAGGGATAAAATGTGAAATGGCATTTTTTACTGCTAAAATATATTGCACATAAAAAGGAATGGAGAAGGACTGGCTATGGAAAAAATCAGGCAGTGGGTAAATAGATTAAGTATAAAAAAGAAATTAATATTTTATGGTTATCTGACAGTTTCCCCGGTAATGATTTTAATTAGCCTGGTTCTTCTCATTTTTAATTATGATAAGACAAAAGAGGAATGGCTGGATGGAAATTTAAGTAATGTTACTGCATTGTCGGAAAGCCTTAATGCAGTACAGACAGAAGTTAAGGATTTTACAACTTACCTTTGTATTAATACACAGTTAAAACAGCTTTTAAAAACAGATAATAAAAATAATATAGAGGAAAAAAATAAAAATGCCAGGCTTTGGGAGGAAGAAACACCAATTGAGTATGTGCAGAATGTACTTGCATTGAAAGGGTATATTAAAACTATTGCAATTTATCCGGAGAATGGCATACGTCCATATCTGAAAGGAATGGATGGGAGCGTCTATGTACCAGAAATAAAAAGTATATGGCTGTCAGATATTTATGCGGATACCCTGAAAAGTGAATACAGGTATATGTGGAAGAATATCCCTAAAGGAAGCAGTGAGTTATATAAAATGAACAAGGAAGATAAAATTGTTTTATGCCGTGAAATGTTTGATACAGCAATGAGGGTTCCTTTAGGATATATTGTAATAGGAATAAGTTATGAGTATTACCAGAACCTGGTAAAGAATGTGGTACAAAGTAATAATGAAGGTGTGCTTGTACTGGGGGCAGATGGCAGTGAGTTAAGCCGTTATGGGGAAGTTGATGAAAGAGTAGTAAGATACCTTAAAAGTATAAATTATAAAGATAAGAAGTATCTTAACGGGGGCAAGTATTTTTCATATGATGGCTATGATATTGTATGTGGGCAGATAGGGGAAAATTCTGGTGTTTTATGCAAAATTATGCCAAGATATGGTGTATGGGCGCAGCTGGAAGGAAGTGTATATACATCTTTAGCATTATTAACAGGTGTCCTGGCTGGCATGCTTCCATTATTTATAATTATATCAAATCTGGTAACAAGGCCGCTGCACAGCTTAAGCAATGCAATCCGTAAATTTTCGTCTGGTGACTTTGAGCAGCAGGTAGAAGTAGTAACCATGGATGAGATTGGGGAAGTAGCAGACTGTTTTAACTCTATGGTAAATGCAATTAAAAACCTGATTAATGAGAATTACGTAATTAAGCTGCGTGAAAAGGAAAGTGAGATTGCAGTATTACAGGCACAGATAAACCCGCATTTCTTATATAATACACTGGATTCTTTATACTGGCAGGCTATGGATGACGAGAATGAAGAACTGGCAGAAAGCATACTGGCACTGTCACAGCTTTTCCGTCTGGTTTTAAGCCAGGGGCAGAGTGAAATCATGGTGGAAAGTGAGATGGAACTAGTATCATGTTACCTGAAAATACAGAAAATGCGTTTTGCAAAACGCCTGAATTACAGTGTGGAAGTTGACCCTGAAGCAAAGGAGGCAAGGATTCCAAAACTTATTATACAGCCTTTTGTAGAAAATGCCATTGTGCATGGTTTTGAAAAGACAGAAGGAAAGTGTGAACTGAAAGTAAGGGCAAGACGTGATGGGGATTTTGTAAGATTTGAAATAAAGGATACCGGTATTGGAATGACCAGGGAACAGATTGACAGGGTGTGGAGAAATGAACCAGAACGTTATGCAAAACAGAGGATTGGGCGTTATGCAATCAGGAATATCAGGGAACGCCTGCAGTTAATGTATAAGGATAATTTTAAATTATATATCCAGAGCATTGTTGGAAAGGGTACAAGGGTAACTATAATATTGCCTTTTAAGGAGGATACTGGTGAAGCAGCTAAAATTATTAGTCGCAGATGATGAGGATATAATCCGTAAAGGGATTGCCAAATACATTATCCTGCATACAGAAAGATTTATAGTTTATGAGGCAAAAAACGGGCAGGAAGCGATTGACCTGCTGGTGAAATACCAGCCGGACATAATGCTTTTAGATGTCCAGATGCCTTTAAAAGATGGCATAGAAGTTATGCAGGCAGCAAAAAATGCAGGCCTTGACCCTGTTATAATAATTTTAAGCGGGTATGATGAATTTAAATATGCACAGCAGGCTATAAGATATGGTGCAAAGGAATACCTGCTTAAACCGCTCAGGGCTTCTGATATACTGGAATGCCTGGATAAGATGGCAGATAAGTATATTGGAGCTGTGGAAGATGATAATTCCGCAGATGAAGCAGAACAGCCAAATTATTTTATCCAGGCAGCTAAAGAATATATTACTGAACACTGTACAGAGAATATTTCGCTGGCAGATGTGGCAGAGGCAGCAGGGATTTCAAGCGGCTATCTTTCAACAATGTTTACACAATATGAGAAATGTAATTTTGTAGATTATCTGAACAAAGTACGTATTGAAATGGCATGCCGTTATCTGGAGCAGAAAAACCTTAAAAATTATGAAATAGCATATAAAACCGGCTTCCGTGATGAAAAATATTTTTCCAAGGTATTTAAAAAGATTAAGGGAGTGACACCAAGGGAATACCGTAATAAAAACAAAATGCAATAATGGACGGAGGGTAAAAATATGAGCAGTAGCAGCTATTACATCAATGATAAAGATGAATTTATTATAGAAGATTATAACCATAAAAAACCGTTTTCCAGTTTCCTGCCAGCAGTAGCGGGGCTGTATGGGAAACCGATGTGGGCATACTATGTAAACCGTGGGCAGTGCATGGCAACATTCGGGGTAAATAATAAAGATTATTCCATTATGGAATTCCAGCCTGCTAACAAAGCATACCGCCAGACTGCGCTCCAGGGGTTCAGGACATTCCTGAAAGTTAAAAATGCAGACGGGACAGTTATATTTTATGAACCATTCCGTGACATGCAGGCAAATAAAGAATATAAAGTAAAACAGCGCATGGTTATTACATCTTATGATTTTAAAATTGAGGATATTAATGAAACGCTTGGTATTAAGACACAGGTAACATTCTGCACACTTCCAGGGGAAAGTATTCCAGGTTTAATACGCCATACAAGAATTGAAAATATAGGCAGTGAAGCTGTATCTGTAGAAATCCTTGATGGAATGGCAGTAATTATACCATATTACCTTATTGACCAGGATATGAAGAATGAAAGCAACTTACGGCAGGCATGGATGAGTGCAGATATGGAAGACGGGCTGCCTTTTTACCGTATAAAAGCACTTCCATATGATACAGCAGAAACTGTTTTGCTTGAAGGCGGGAACTTTTATCTGGATTATAGTTTTGAAGAAGATAAAATGAAACTTTCAAAAGTAATTACAGACCCGTCATTAATTTTTGGAAATGTAACAGATTTTACATATCCTGCGGCTTTTGTTTCACCAGATTTTACAATTCCAGAGAAGCAGGCCAGTGTTGGTTACACACCATGCGGGTTTGGTTATAAAGAAACCAGCTTAGGGCCGGGCAAAGCATATACAACGGATGCATTAATTGGAAGTGCGCCATGTTTTAACCAGTATAAAGAATTTATAAAAGAAAAAATCAAGCCAGATTATATAAAATCTAAAATGGCAGAAAATAAAGAATTAATAGAACGCACAAAAAGACATTCTTTTACCTCAAGCAGTTCCAAAGAATTTGACTTATATATGGGGCAGACATTTATGGATAATTACCTGCGTGGCGGATATCCAGTTAAAACCGGCAACGGCAGGCATATCTTTTATGTATATTCCAGAAAGCACGGGGACTTAGAAAGGGAATATAATTTCTTCCAGGTAGATTCAACCAATTATTCACAAGGAAATTCAAACTTCCGTGATGTAAACCAGAACAGAAGAAATGATGTATACTTTTTCCCATTTACAGAAAATTCAGGAATAAAAACATTTTTTAATTTAATACAGCTTGACGGGTATAACCCATTAGTATTAAATGGTTCACGCTTTGAGGCAGAAGACAGTACAAAGTGCAGGGAAATAACAGAAGAATATTTTGGAAAAGAAACTGCAGAAGAAATTGTAAAAATATTTGAAAAGGCATTTACACCAGGTTCACTTCTTATGCAAATTGAACAGATGCAGGCAGCCACCCAGAAAGGCACTATTGATGGTTTCTTAAATAATTTACTGGAGAACTGTATTAAAGAAGATTATGCAACGTTTAAAGAAGGCTACTGGACAGACCACTGGATTTATAACATTGATTTATTGGAGCAGTTTATCCAGGTATATCCTGACAAAGTACAGGAGATTATGTTTGGTGAGGCAGATTATACATATTATGACAATGATTCGGCAGTAGTACCACGTAACAAGCGTTATGTAGTAACAGATGCAGGCGTGCGCCAGTACGGGGCTGTACAGACAGTACCAGAGAAAACAGAAATGCTTGCTGCAAGGGCATATTGCCAGAACCAGGCAAGAACCCGGAAGGGGACAGGTGATATCTATAAGTGCACACTTGCTTCCAAAATATTTGTATTACTGACTAATAAAATTGTATCACTTGACCCTGCAGGCACCGGGCTTGAAATGGAAGGCGGCAAACCAGGCTGGTGTGATGCATTAAACGGGCTTCCTGGAATTATAGGTTCTTCAATTAATGAAAGTACAGAAGCCGGCCGCATGGCATACATAATGAAAAATATATTTGCAGATGCAGACAAAGATATAAAAATCAATATTCCTGCAGAAGCAAAAGAATTTTATGACAAGATTTTCCACCTGCTTGAAAATAGTATTTCTGGCATGGAATACTGGCAGGAGAGCAATAATGCAAAAGAAAAATACCGTGAAGAAGTAAAATTTGGCATAGACGGGGAAGAAGCTTCAATAAGCATTGATGAAGCCATAAAATATATGGATTTAATTATAAAGCGCATTGATGAAGGACTAAAAAAAGCATACAACAAAGAAACAGGTGTATATGATACATACTTTATTAATGAAGCAGTAAAATATGAAATCCTTAAAGATGCAGATGGAAAAGAACTTTTAAATGAAACAGAGTTTCCTCTTGCAGAAATTACAGAATTTAAAACAAGGCCAATACCTCCGTTTTTAGAGGGGCAGGTACATATAATGCGTACAAAGCCTTCTGTATCAGAAGGACTGCATAAGGCAGTAAAACAAAGCGGCATCTACGATGAAAAACTTGGTATGTTTAAAATAAATGCCAATGTAATGGAAGAAACAAAGGAAATAGGCCGCCAGAATGTATTTCCAAGGGGCTGGCTTGAGAATGAAGCAGTATTCTTACATATGGAATATAAATATTTCCTTGAATTATTACGTTCTGGTTTATATGATGAATTTTCACATTATCTTAAGACATCATTTGTGCCATTCCTTGATGCTTCTGTATATGGAAGAAGCATTTTAGAAAATTCATCATTTATCGCAAGTTCTGCACACCCTGATGAAAGAATCCATGGTACAGGATATGTTTCAAGGCTTACAGGGGCTTCAGCAGAAATGCTTAATATGTGGAGGATTATGACAGCTGGCCAGACACCATTTATATTAAATGACAATAAAGAACTTTGCATGAAATTAGAACCAAAAATTCCAGGCTGGTTATTTACAGAAGAAGAAAAAGAAGTTTCTGTCTATACCAGTGACGGGAAAATAACCTTTACACAGCCGGAAAATTCATTTGCATTTAATTTATTAGGGGACATTTTAACAATATACCATAATGAAAGCCGTACAGACACTTACAGCAAAGACGCAAAAATTACAAAGATTAGCTTATACAGTGGCGGACAGCTTTCAGAAACTATAGAAGGGGACACAGTTCCAGAACCATATGCCAGGAAAGTACGTGAGGGGTTATTTGACAGGATTGAAGTTGTAATTTCAAAATAATATATTGGAGGAGGAAGTACAATGGGTGATGATATAAAGAATATTATTGATTATGACAGGAACGGGTTTATCATTAATGGAAAACATGAATTCCTGATTGGCGGTGAGTTCCATTACTTCAGGGTTTCAGCAGAATTATGGGAAGACCGTTTAAAGAAGATGAAGCAGACAGGGGCTAATCTTATATCTGTATATATTGCATGGAACCTGCATGAGCCAGAAGAAGGAAAGCAGAGATGGGACGGGGATTATGATTTAGGACGTTTCTTAACATTATGTGAGAAGTATGGTTTTTATGTACTGATTAAACCAGGCCCTTATATCTGTGCAGAATTAGACTTTGGCGGGCATCCTGACTGGCTTATAAAGAAGGTGGCAAATAAAGAGTTCCGTATCCGTATGCTTGATGAAAAATACTTAGAACTTTGCAAATACTGGTATAAGTCATGTGCAGAGCAGATTAACCAGCATTTAATTACTAATGGCGGTACGATTATTGCGGCACAGGTTGAAAATGAATACGACCATTTAATGGAATACGGGGAAGAACCAATTTCTGTAGAAGATGCCATAAAATACTTTATGTTCCTTAAAGATACAATGGAGGAATATGGGATTAATGTTCCTAAATTTGCCAATGAAGCAGAATTTTTACGTGGAAAAGGGATTATTGATACACGTACATACTATCCAAATATACCAGGGCTGTGGATGTCAGAATATGAGCGCTTTGAACAGAAACTTTTAAGTTCAAAGGAAACACAAAGTGATGCACCTGTTATGATACTTGAATTGCAGGCAGGATGGTTTTCACAGATTGGCACTCCTGAATATATCCCGGGCGTAGATGTAGTTGAAGGCGTTTCCAAAAGTGTATTTATTACAGGGGCTTCTATTATAAATTATTATATGATGGCAGGCGGAACTACATTTCCATTTACAGGGGGACGCGGGGATGTTGCATTAGGCGGTTACGGCAATATCACAAGCTATGACTTTGGCGGTGCGCCTATAGGTGAAACAGGTGAGCTTGAAAAGGATAAATATTACTGGATTAAAGGATTTATACGCTTCGCAAAAGAATTTTCACATATTATCCAGGAGAGTGACGGCAAAAACTATATGAAGATTATTGCAGGCGGTGAAGATATTGCAGTATTAAACAAAGACGGCTCTTTCCTTGATGCTTCTATTGACAAGGCATATGAAAACTTTACAACTTACCAGGAGGGAAATGAAAACGGAAGGTTCTTCTTTGTCCGCAATGTAGAGGAAGAAGATAAAAATGTAGTTATAAAAGTACCAGAAGAATTAAACGGGCGTGAATACATATTCAATACAGTTATAAAGGCAAACCAGACACGCATGTTCCCAGCTGCATTTAAAATTCCTGGAACAAATGTAAAACTTGAATATTCCATTTCAGAAATATGGCTTACACAGAAATATAATAAAGAAACAGCTGTAGTTATGTATGGGACTGGCGGGACACAAGGCGAAACATGCTTAAATGTACAAGCTGGGGAAGTTACAGTAATATCGGGCAGTGTTAAAAAATATGATATTGGAAATGGCAGCACAATTATTTCTTATACACATACGTATGACAGCATTATTATTATAAAAGCAGCAGAAGTAATTTTATTTATACTGGACGAAAAAATGGCAGGACGTGTGGAAACATTAAAAGACGGGCTTTTATTCCATAATGCATATTATCTGGAAAATGCCAGCGAAGAAGATGGAAGCATTTCATTAACAGTACAGGTAAAAGAAAACACAGGCAATTGGTTTAAATTCTATCCAATGAATGAAGGCATTTCATTTGAAAAAGCATTTTTAAACGGGACAGAAGCAATGTTATCAAAGTGCCATTGCGGAATGGTTACAGCTTCATTAAAGGTGCAGGAATTTACAGGCCGTCCTGCAATAAAATGGACATCCGGCTGGAAATACCATGCAGACAGTGACGAAATACAGGAAACATTTGATGACAGCACATGGAAATATTTAGAGAAACCACTGTCACTTGAAGAAGCAGATATGTTTAAACATGGTTATTACTGGTACAGGGCACAGTTTGAAGTAAGTGGTGATGCAGAAGAAGCATACCTGTATTACAAACATAATGATACAGACCGTTACCTGCTTTATATTAATGGGGAACTAGTATTCCGCTCACGTAATAAATCCATTGACCGCCATAATATTACACAAGCCCTTAAAAAAGGGACAAATACAATGGCAGTCCTTTATGCCAATGAACTCCATAATAAGTCCCACCCACATGAGGGTGCACTTGTTAAACTAAGTGGTATTTTAAATCCAATGGAGATTAAAGGGAAATATAAAAACGGCGGGGAAGTTGATATTACGATAGAATCATTCCATGTAAATTACCAGTTAAGCGGTTATAATGCAGGCTTCCATAAACCAGAATATAATGACAGTGCATGGCAGGAAGCACCAGATGCCAGAAAACTTGTAATTGGAAAGGAAATGGGGCATGTTGTATGGTTCAGGCGCCACTTTACATATAACCCGGCCAGGGGATATTCTGCACCATTACAGATAGTACCAATAAAGGCAGATGAAAGGCTTTTAATATATGTAAACGGGAAGCCGGTTGCACAATATGATATTATAGGGCCACAGGAAAAATTCTATATTCCAGACTGTTATTTAAAAGATGGGGACAATGTAATTTCAATGGTACTGGAGTGCCCTGGGTTCTTTGAGGAAATTATGAGCGGATACCGCAGGGGTTATATGTATAACCCTGTTGTAGAGCCGGCTTATGTATCCAAAGAAGCTGAAATGCTAATAAAGTAATATAAAAATTATAATTTCACAATACAACAGCCACATGTTTATTTGATGTAATATGTTTCTTATCAAATGACGGGTGGCTGTTTATATAATTTTTTCTATACAAACTATAAAACCAGAATATCCCGCAGTGAGTTAAAAAAAGTACACTTTATTGTAAAATAGTTACCTATAACCATTTATATTTAAATGCTATAATTATTATGCTAAAAAATATAATTATACTTCTATTTCCAGGCACGAAAACCATACTGGGAATATGAAGGGAAGGGGAGAGCTTATGATAAAAAGAAAACGTTTTATAACAACATTACTTTCTTTTGCAATGGTGTTCCAGACAGTAACGCCGGATATGCAAAATACCATTGTGAAAGCAGCAGAAACACAAGATAGTGGAGAACAGCTTGTTTTTACAGACTTTGAAAAGCAGGATGATTTTGCTATTGAAGGAGGGAATGGCAATGCTGTAACAAAAGATAAAGCACATAACGGGGAATATTCATTAAAGTATGTAGCAGGAGGAACACAAGGACAGGCTTCCTCAAATAATGCAGGAGTTACAACATCTGCTGCTATAGATATTTCTGGATATGATAATATGACATTCTGGATTTATGATGAAAAAGAAAACAATCTTGAAATTAAGCTTTTTGATGGGGATGGTAAATCACAGGCAAAATGGTCCCCAGATGACAACAAAAGTGTTGCTAACCAGTGGACGCAGATAACAGTGCCATTAGCACAGTTTAATGAAATAGATAAAACAAAAGTTAATAAAATAGAATTCTGGGAGTGGAATGTTGGCACTTATTATATTGATGATATCTGTTTTACAAAGAAGACAGAAGAAACAGAAGTGCCAGATACAAGCCCAGCTGGCAGCAGGGGCTGGTTTCAGCAGTTTGAAGGCACAGATACAGCAAGCATGTTTGAAGTTCCAGAAACTGGTACAGAGGCGTCCGTATCTGGAGAAGGGGGATATGACGAAAAAGGCAAAGGGCTTGTGTATGAAAAAACTGCATCAAGTGACCCGGCTAAGGACAACGGAAGCATTTTAATTAAAGGCACAGAACCTTTTAACTGTAAAGGTTTACGCTATCTTGTTTTTTATATTAAAGATATGCAGGGGTCAAATACATTAAAAGCTTCATTGTTAGATGAAACTGGAAAAGAAAGCAGTTTCTCATGGCTTGGTGTAAAAACTGCCAAAGAAAAGTGGAAACAGTATTATATGGAACTTGGCAAAGTTTCTGGTGTAGATTTGTCTAAAATTACAGGAGTAAGGATTGGCCAGTGGAATCAGGGTACATATTATATTGATAATGTATATTTTGACAATTACCTTACACCAGGTTCACCAGATGCAGAAATACCAGAAGTAAATTCAGGTGAAATAAAACCTTCTGTGCCAGCAGGGGATTATACAGAAGCACAGACTGTAGAATTTTATGCAGAGGACGGGGCAGAAATCTATTATACAGCTGACGGGACAGAGCCGGATGCAGAAAGCGGCATAAAGTATAACGGAACAATAAATATTTCCAGCAATATGGTTATTAAAGCTGTTTCTGTAAAAGATGGTGTGAATGGCAGTGTATATACATTTGAATACAATATTGTACCATATCCAGTAACAGCAAGCCATGAAGCAGGAACTTATACAGACTCTGTTGTAGTAGAATTCCGCACAAATAATGATAAGGACTTGATATATTATACAACTGATGGTTCAGTGCCTGACAGGTATACTAATAAGAAGACTATACAGTTTATTAAGCCAATGCTTGTTACAGAAAGCACAACATTTAAAGCAGTTGCATATAAAAGCGCTACAGGCAAAGGAAACAGCCCGGTTGAATTTGTATATATAATTAACAAGTCTGGAAAAACAGAAGCTCCTGTATTTTCCAAACCAGAAGGTACTTATGGCAGTACAATTAATGTAGAACTTAAAGCAGATGGGGATATTTATTATACAACAGATGGAAGTGTACCAGGTACAAGTTCTGCCAGGTATGAAAAAGCAATACAAGTTAATAAAGATATGCAGGTACGTACTATTGCAGTTAAGGATGGTAAAGCAAGCGAGGAAGTAAAAGCTTCATATGTTATTAATACAGAAAAAACACCATTCCTGAAAGCAGATGGAAAGATACTTAAAGATAATTTTGGAACAGGCAGTACTATAACACTACGTGGTACTAATGCAGGCGGCTGGCTTGTGACAGAAAACTGGCAGTGCCCTGTTAATGCTAAAGACCAGCTTACAACCTTAAAAGTATTTACAGAGAGGTTTGGTGCAGATAAAGCACAGGAACTTATTGATTATTACCAGGATAACTGGTGGACAGAAGAGGATTTTGACATAGTAAAAGAAGAGGGCATGAATGTACTCCGCCTTCCAGTTACATATTTTGAAATGCAGAACAGCGACGGAACATTAAAAGAAACAGCATTTAAGCGCCTGGACTGGTTTGTACAGAACTGCGCATTGCGTGGCATCTATGTATTAATAGATATGCATGGCGCAATGGGGTCACAGAATGGAAAAGACCATTCAGGAGATACAAGCATTGCAGACAAAGGGAACTTTTATGACAATGAAGAAAATATTAAAAAGACAATTACTTTATGGGAAGAGATAGCTAAAAGATATAAAGACAACCCTTGGGTATGTGGTTATGACCTTTTAAATGAGCCAAGTGCAACTGGTACAGTACAGTTTGATGTATATGACCGTCTTTATAAGGCAATACGTGCTATTGACAAGAACCATGCTATGTTTATCCAGGCAATATGGGAACCATACCATTTGCCAGACCCTTCATTCTATGGATGGCAGAATGTAGTATATGAATACCATTTTTATGGCTGGGATGTAGAAAAAGATGCAGAAGGGCAGATGGCTTTTATCCAGAGCAAAGTAAAAATGGCTGATGAGGACACTAATTATGATGTTCCGCTTCTTGTTGGGGAATTTACATTTTTCTCTAATGAACAAAGCTGGAATGCTATGGATATTTTTGAGGAGCAGGGATGGAGTTATACTTCATGGACTTATAAAGTTACAGGAAAAAATTCAAGCTGGGGGATATTTACTTCAGATGATAAGAGAAAAGTAGATATTTATAAGGACAGTTATGACACAATAAAAGAAAAATGGTCTAAAGAAGAGATATCTACAACTTCAGAAGCATTTACAAGAAATGCAAAATATGCAGATATTTTAAAGAAATATTTTGCTAATAACGCAAAAAATATACCAGGTAATACTGCGGCAACAGGCATTTCAGCTAAAGATGCAATAACAATAGAACCAGGAAAAACAGCCATCCTGGATGCAAAAAATATACCAGATAATACAGCTTATAAAACGCTTTATTATACAAGCAGCAATACAAATGTAGCGGTTATAGATAATGCTGGAATGGTTACTGCAAAAGCAGAGGGAACAGCAAAAATTACTATTACAAATATATATGGAATGTCAAAGGAATGTGTTATAACCGTTAAAGATAGCAGTGGTAATAATGGCGGCAACAGCAGTAATGGTTATATTCCTGGACCTGGTACTAGCACAAATCCTAGCAGTGTTCCTAGTGTAGCTCCTAGCACGATTCCAAGTAATACACCTAGTACAGAGCCTACTAATGCACCAACTAATCCTACTAAGAAACCAA
>DKYP01000174.1:0-3014 GCA_002499945.1 Lachnoclostridium sp. UBA7097 | reverse complement strand
CAACTAATCCTACTAAGAAACCAAATACATCAAATACTGTTAAGGTAGGAAAGAAGGCTGCTGTTAGTGGTTCACAGTACAAGGTAACTGCTGTAAAGGGTATAAGGACAGTACAGTTTACTAAGGGAAAGAAGAATGCTAAGAATGTTACAGTTCCTTCAACTGTCAAGATTAATGGCAAAAGCTATAAGGTTACAGTTATTGCTAAAAATGCATTAAAGAATAACAAGAAGCTTACAAAGCTTACAATCGGCAAGAATGTTAAAAAGATTGGTGCCAGTGCATTCCAGAGCTGCAGTAAGTTAAAGAAAATTATAATCAAAAGCAAAAAACTGTCATCTAGTAATATAGGAAAAGATGCTTTTAAAGGAATTTCTAAAAATGCAGTAATTAAAGTGCCAAAGAGAAAAGTAAAGATATATAAAAAGTTTATATCTAAAAAAGGCGGAGCTGGCAAAAATATAAAGGTAAAAGCAATTTAAAAAATACCAGTGCCACAAAACTAATCTTTGGAGGGGCTGTGTACTAAGAATTAGTGCACAGCCCCTTTTCTGCTTTATCAAAAAATTGTGATTTTTGTAAAAATTATTCCTGGCATATTTCATCAATTTGCTTAAGTTCTTCTTCTGTGAAATCTGTGTGCTCTGCAACAGAGATATTTTCCAGTATCTGTGATGGCTTTGAAGCACCAATAAGGACAGAACATACACCTCCGTCACGGAGTATCCAGGAAAGTGCCATCTGTGCAAGGGTCTGGTTTCTGTTTATGGCAATCTGGTTTAAGCGTGCAATCTGTTCCAGCCTTTTTTCTGTCAATGCATCTTTTTTTAAGAAATTACTGTTCCTGGCAATCCTGCTGTCTTCAGGGATTCCATTAAGATATTTATTGGTAAGCATACCCTGTGCCAGCGGGCTGAACGCAATAATTCCAATTCCTGCTTCTTTGCAGAAATCTTTTACCCCGTCTTGTTCAATTGTACGGTCAAATATAGAATAACTTCTCTGGTTAATTATAAACGGACAGTGCAATTCTTTTAAAATATTCATGGCTTTTTCTGTATATTCTTTATCATAATTAGAAATCCCGGCATAGAGTGCTTTACCACTCTTTACAATGTCTGCCAGTGCCTGCATTGTTTCTTCAAGTGGTGTTTCTTTATCCATACGGTGGTGGTAAAAGATATCAACATAATCAAGTTTCATACGTTTAAGGCTCTGGTCAAGGCTTGCCACCAGGTATTTCCTGCTTCCGCCGTCACCATACGGGCCATCCCACATATCATAACCAGCTTTTGTAGTAATAATTAATTCATCACGGTAAGGGCGGAAATCTTCTTCCATTATTCTTCCTAAATTACTCTCTGCACTTCCATATACTGGACCATAATTATTTGCAAGGTCAAACTGCGTAATACCTGAATCAAAAGCAGTCCTTAACATCTGTTTCATATTGTCATAATTATCTTTGCTTCCAAAATTGTGCCAGAGCCCAAGTGATATAGCAGGAAATTTTAATCCGCTGTTTCCTGCATTGTTATATCTCATTTTTTTATATCTTGAATTATCCGCTTTATAAATATCTGCTATATCTGCCATTTTATATCCATTCCTTTCTTTTAATAATGTCAAGCACCTCTGCTTCTGTCAGGTGCGTTTTCCTGGCGATTTCCCTGGTATCCATGTCCATTTCATAATAGGCATAAACCATACCTTTTTGCATGCCTTCCTGCATGCCTTCCTGTCTGCCTTTTATCCTGCCTTCGTTATACTTTTCACGTTCCCTCATCACCAGTGTCATATATTCCACCTGCCATTCCCTGTTTTCCTTGATTTTTATAACTTCCTGTTCCAGTTTCCCTGTAAAACTGTCTGCTGCTGCACTGCCTTCTATAAATTTTAGTATATTTTTTGCATCTTTGTTAATCCTGCCTTTTGTCCCGGCTGTGTTAAAGAAGACCTTGACTGTACCATCATTTAAAAGTAATGTCCTGTCTTCCATGCATACATTCTGGAAAGTATATTTCCAGCGGTCTTTGCCAAATGCATCAAATGTACATATAAAGATAACAAAACTCTGTGGCAGCCCGCTGTAATCTGCACCTTTTTCAATTTCATTCAAATCTATCATCCCTGCATAATACCTTGTCCTTCTTGGCAGGTTCTTATTACTTGTAGTCTGGATTTCCACATTATAGACTGTGCCCCTGCCATCTTTAAGGTATACATCCAGGCGTACACTTTTACTGTCCCTTGCAATGTCTATGGTTTTCTGTTCTTCCATATATTCTATATGGTCAATGGTTATATCCAGAAGCTTTTCCAGCAGCCCTTTACATAATTCAGGATTGCGTATTACCTTTGCAAATATAAAGTCATTGGAGATTTTTAAATTCTCCCAGAGTTCATCCTCTGGAATGGTTATATTAATTTTATAGTCATTTTCTGGTTCTGCCATGGCAAATACCCCTTTCCCTGTGTATATTCTTTCCTTGTGCTGTCCGTCCTTTATAAAACTTTATCCCGGTTAATGTTTCGTCTGCCTTTTTCCATGTTGTATTTTATAGCATCTTTAATATTCTATTCTTCTAACATAAGGCCCGTTAATTTTTTACCCCTGGAAAATTTATTTTTATTATAGCATTTAAAAAAAGTTATTACAAGCATGTTACAATTTAGTTTTTGTATTTAATGGAAACTTTATATAATTTTAAATTTCCCAAAAATACAACCCCTGGTGTTTCGCAAATCCTGAAAATCAGGAACTGCAATCAAAAGGTGTATAATTTTACTGTAATATGACATTTTTTAAACATTTTCATGTGTAAAAATTATATTTCCAGTCTGGTTTTATATACTTGCAGATAAAAAGAATAAGCCCGTAATACAAGGTCTGGCGTGGATTTATAGTATTCTGGGAAAACAGTTTTTTATAATTATAAAGAAATATATAAGAGTTGAAAATTTTGCACTTTTTTAAAAATTAATTATCTGTTTTTCTATATAAATAAGTGATA
>DKYP01000075.1 GCA_002499945.1 Lachnoclostridium sp. UBA7097 | reverse complement strand
TAACAATAGTGATATAATTATATTTAAAAATTTTTAGATTATATGCGCCCCCTAAAGCGCAGAACGGAGGAAATTATGGATAAATTTAAAGCGCCTCTTGGCTGGAACAGCTGGGACTGTTATGGTGCTGCCGTTGATGAAGATACTGTAAGGAAAAATGCAGAATTTATGGCAGAACACCTTAAAGAATATGGATGGGAATATATCGTTGTTGATATACAATGGTATGAACCTTCTGCAAAAAACCATGAATATAATAATTTCACTAGGCTTTGCATGGATGAATATTCAAGGCTGGTACCTGCCCAGAACCGTTTTCCTTCATCAGCAGGCGGCAAGGGTTTTACAGAACTGGCAGCATATGTACACTCACTCGGGCTTAAGTTTGGCATACACATTATGCGTGGGATACCACGGCAGGCTGTGCATGACAATACTAAGATTAAAGGAAGTAACAAGACTGCACGTGAAATCGCCAAAATGTCAAGTATTTGTGCATGGAATACCGATATGTATGGTGTTGACCCTTCAAAAGAGGGCGCTAAGGAATATTATGACAGCATTTTTGAACTATATGCATCATGGGGTGTTGATTTTATTAAATGTGATGATATTGCAAGGGAACTTCCACATGAGGAAACAGAACTGGTACTTTTAAGTAATTCCCTTAGAAACTGTGGCAGGGAGATGGTTTTAAGCCTTTCCCCGGGACCTGCACTCCTTGAAAAAGCGGAACTTTATAAACAGGTTTCTAATATGTGGCGTATTACAGATGATTTCTGGGATAAATGGGATGCTCTTTATAATATGTTTGAACGTGCAGAAAAATGGTGTACACATTCAGGTGCAGGACATTGGCCAGATGCTGATATGCTTCCTATTGGTCCTGTACGCCAGGATTATGACGCGTCTGACTGTACAAAATTTACAAAAGATGAGCAGATTACAATGCTTACACTCTGGGCTATTTTCCGTTCACCTCTTATGATAGGTGGTGAAATGACAAAATTTGATGACTTTACAATGAGCCTTATAACTAATAAGGACATTATGGACATGCATAAAAATTCCAGAAATTCACACCAGGTATGGAAAAAAGAAATTGATGGCATAGAACATATACTCTGGACAAGCACATGTGCAGATGGCGGGATTTATATTGCAATATTTAATACAGGGGAAAGTGACAGTAATATTACATTGGATTTTGAAGATGTGGAAATACAAAATGCCAATGGAAAAGAACTCTGGAGTGGTGAAGAAATTACAGATAATGTTTCTTCAATAGATATTAAATTGCATAAACATGGTGCAAAGGCTTATTACTTGAAATAACATTTTAAAATTATTAATGGGCTGGCAATTCCAAACTATGGATTTTTTATATCCCCATTTTTTATTTATGAATTGTATAAATACCTTAAATTTTAAACATTATGTACAAAATGTAACCAATTAAATTAATATTGCCACTTATTTCCGCCGATATAATTTATGTCCATATTTCCTGGTTTTTTATAATCAAATTTCCTAAAGCTATTATTTATCCTTATTTATAAAATACCAGGGATTGGATTTTGTTTTTTAATAAAAACCATCCAAAGAGTAATTACATGGCAAGTTCCAAATGTGGTTTTAAAGGACAGTTGATAAGCCATGCTACTAAAAAAAATTATATCATTATATTAAATACAGCTATGAAAAGGGGTGCAATGTTATGGGAATATCAATTTTTGCTGCCAGTAGTAATAAAGAAGGTTTATTTATAACAAGCAGCTATGCTGCTAAAAACAGCCAGGATTCCAAAGATACTAAAGGCAGTAAAAGTATTTTTGCTGGTAATCTTAATGCACAAAATAATAATAATCTTGAACTTAAACGCAAGCTTGCCCATAAGCGTGCTATGAAAATCCTTACTGATACTTTTGCATCAGAACAGAATATTGATAACAATATTGAGGGGCTTAAGGCACAGCAGGAACAGCTCCGGCAGGAAACACTTGAGGATAAAAAAACTATCAGGGGAATACAGGATGAACGCGGGCAGCTTATGGAAAGCTATGGCATTAAAGAAGATTCCAAAGAACATAAGGATTTAGAACTTCTTAGGAAAGAACGCAAAGCAAGTGACCCGCTTTCTGGAGTGGAACTTTCTGGCAGTGAAAAGGAACAGCTTGCAGAACTTCATAAAAATGGCCTTACTGCTTACCAGAAAGATATGCTTGAACTTGATGATAAAGAAGATTTTTACAAACAGCGTGCTTCACAGAAAGAGGCTTCAGCTAATGCTATTTCAGGTGCAATTACTGATATAGAGCTTGAACGGCTTAAAACCCACCCTGTTGCTGATGCCACAAGAGAGGCTGATGAACTAATGGCGGCTGCTAATAAGGAACTTATTGGCGGATTGTGGGCAGAAGCTAAAGACCATATTGATGAGAAGATGGAAGAGGCTATGGAGAAAGCCGAAAAAGAAGCAGAGGAGAAAGAGGAAGAAGAGAAGAAGGCTGCGGAACGCAAGAAAGAGGAACTTGAACTTGAGAAACGCATTGCTGAAACAAAACAGGCGGCTGTAAATGCTGCTGGCGCAGTACAGGATGATGCCCCTGCAAGCCCTTCTATTGAAGTATCTGAAGTACATGATATTATTGAGAAAAGTCCTGGCAACAATAACACTGCTTCAAAGGCAGAAAAGGAAATAGAAAAACTTGTTGAAGAATTGAATCTTATAATGGAAGACCTGAAAGGTGCTAAAGTGGATATGAATGTCTGATATTTTAAGATATTATCAATTTACTTAAAACAGGAGGGAAATATGTATCCCTCCTGTTTTTTAAAATAATCCTGCTGCCTGTTTTATAATATCACATGTTTTTTCTATATCACCATCTGTGTGGGCGTCTGATATAAACATTGCTTCAAACTGTGATGGTGCAATATATATTCCATTTTCCAGCATAAAACCAAAGTATTTTGCATATTTTGCTGTATCAGAGCTTACTGCTGTAAGATAATCTGTAACCTTTTCTTCTGTAAAAAATATTGACATAAGTGAACCAGCCTGGTTTACACACACACTGCTGCCAAATGCTTTTTGGGCTGCAATTTTTAATTTTGTTGTCTTTTCTTCTATTTCTTTGTAAATACCAGGGTTTTCCTTTAAAATCCTGAGAGTTTCTATTCCTGCTGTTGTTGCAACAGGGTTTCCTGACAATGTGCCAGCCTGGTAAACGCCGCCAAGTGGTGCTACTACTTCCATAATATCCCTGCGCCCGCCATATACTGCAAGCGGCATCCCACCCCCAGCAATCTTTCCAAGCACTGTAAGGTCTGGCACTATCCCAAAATATTCTTGTGCGCCTCCTTTTGCAAGCCTGAAACCTGTTATTACTTCATCAAATATAAGAAGGGAATTATATTTCTTTGTTATCTGGCGGAGTTTTTCTAAAAACCCGTCTGCCGGGGGAACTACACCCATATTAGCTGCCACAGGCTCTACTATTACTGCTGCTATCTGGTTATTGTATTTCTCAAAAAGCTTTTCTACTGATTCTATATTATTATATTCTGCAACTAATGTATTCCCTGTATAACCTTCTGGTACTCCAAGGCTGTCAGGAACAGATTGTGTAAGTGCCCCTGAACCTGCTTTTACAAGAAGCCCGTCTGAGTGCCCATGGTAACATCCTGCAAATTTAATGATTTTTTCCCTTCCTGTATACCCCCTTGCTGCCCTTATAGCACTCATAACAGCTTCTGTGCCAGAATTTACAAGGCGTAACATCTCCATAGAAGGCATAAATTCTTGTATAAGACTTGCAAGTATATATTCCTTCTCTGTAGGTGCTCCAAATGTAAGCCCGTTATTACATGCTTCTTTTACTGCATCTATTACACGCCCCCTGGCATGTCCAAGTATTCCTGGCCCCCATGAACACACATAGTCTATATACTCATTGCCATCAACATCATATATCTTTGAACCCTTTGCCCTCTCTATAAAAACCGGGTTCTGGTTTACTGCACGGAATGCACGTACAGGGCTGTTGACACCACCTGGCATTATTTTCATGGAATTTTTAAATAAATCCTCTGATTTTACACCAGCCATTTTCATTCCCCCTTTAACCAGTTTGCGGCATCTATTGCATGGTAAGTTATTATTATTCCTGCACCTGCCCTTTTAATTGAAACAAGGTTTTCCATTACAATTCTTTTTTCATCAATCCAGCCATTTAGTGCTGCTGCCTTTACCATTGAATATTCACCGCTTACATTATAGGCAGCTACAGGGTAATTTGTACATTCTGACACTTTTTTAATTACATCAAGATATGCAAGCGCAGGTTTTACCATTATAATATCTGCCCCTTCTGCAATATCATTTTCACACTCCCTTATGGCCTCACGCCCATTAGCCGGGTCCATCTGGTATGTTTTCCTGTCACCAAATGAAGGCGCGGACTGTGCAGCATCACGGAATGGTGAATAATATCCTGATGCAAATTTTGCACTATATGACATTATTGGTGTATTTTTAAATCCAGTAATATCAAGTGACTTCCTTATATAAGCAACACGCCCGTCCATCATATCAGAAGGGGCAATTATATCTGCACCTGCCCTTGCAAGGCTTACTGCCATCTTTGCAAGCGGCTCAAGGGTTTCATCATTTAGTATTTCATTTCCGCTTATAATCCCGCAATGTCCGTGTGAGGTATATTCGCACAAGCAGACATCTGCTATAACAATAATACCTGGTGCTTTCCTTTTAATTTCCCTTATTATATTCTGTGTAACACCATGTTCATTATATGCTTCACTTCCAACCTCATCTTTGTGTTTTGGTATACCAAATACAAGAATTGCCTTTATCCCTGCATTTACAATTCTTTCAAGTTCCTCACCAAACCTGTCACATGAATACTGGTAAATCCCAGGCATTGAAGCAACTGGTTCTTTAATATTCTTCCCCTCTTTAATAAATACAGGATATACCAAATCATCTATTGTAACTACTGTTTCCCTTACAAGGCTTCTTAAATTACTGTCTGCCCTTAACCTGCGCATACGTACCATAATAATAACTCCGTTTCTTTTTATTTAAGTTTTATACATTAATTTCAATATTATATATTTTGTTTTTTCAGGATAATATGGTGGAAAAATGTATCCCAGTAATTTTTTACATTAACTTCTGATAACATTTCTATATTTTCTCCCTTACTGCGTTAATAACGCCTTCCGCATTATTCCCATCTGCCATTATAATATCAAAAGAATTGCCAAATTCTTCTTCTAACGCCTTTTTTGTTATCTCCCCTATACATACAAGTTTTATACCAGATGGAAGTTTCTTTCCTGTGCTTTTTATAAGCCTTGTAAATTCTTTTACACCTGATGCACTTAAGAATATAATACAATCTAAATGTCCTGTTTTGTCTGCCCCTGGCAGCAGATGCCCTTTGACATCATATATTTTTACTTCTTTAAAAGAAATATTTTCCTGCCTGAATATATCTGTTAATTCCCGGCTTCCTTTAACAGCCCTTGGCAAAAGCACATTTTCACCTGGAAGTATAATTTCTGCAAGTTCTTTTGCAAGTATTGAAGATGTATAACCTGACGGGATAAAATCTGCATTAATTCCGTATTTATGTAATTCTTCTTTTGTGCCACTTCCAATAACTGCAAATTTAATTCCAGAAAGCCTTCTTATATCTGTATAATTATCTTTTAATGCCTGGAAAAAAAGTATTACGCCGTTTCTGCTTGTAAATACTATCCAGTTATATTTTTCTATATTGTCCAGTTCTTTTACCAGTTCCTGTATATTAACAGCGGATACTTCCATTTCACAGACAGGTACGCACCCTATACCTGCAATATCCAGCCCTGTTTCTATCTTTTCCATTAATGCCTTTGTTGCAACAATGCCTGCCTTTTTACCATTATAAATATATCTGTATGCTGCTGTTTCCCCTATCACTATTACTGCTGGTGAAAACATATTGTTCTTTCGGGATTTTTCTGCAATGTCCCCAAGCTTTGAACGTATGACTTTCTGTTCTTTGGTAGTCCCCCCTGAAATAACAGCAGCTGGTGTTTCTTCTGCCATTCCTTCTTTAATAAGATTTCCTGTTATTTCATTTATATTGGCAAGCCCCATCATAAATACAAGGGTACCGCCCATATCTGCAAGTGCTTTGTAATTACACTCTGGTGCACCTGTGCTTGTATCTGTATGTCCTGTTATTACATGGAAGCTTCTGCTTATGCCCCTGTGCGTAACAGGTATTCCTGCGCATTCTGGCACAGCTATGGCAGATGTAACACCTGGTATAACTTCATAAGGGATATTATACTGGTTTAATGCGTCTATTTCCTCTGTACCCCTTCCAAATACAAATGAATCACCGCCTTTAAGCCGCACTACAATATTATCCTTAAGTGCATACTCTGTTAAAAGGCTGTTAATTTCTTCCTGTTTCCTGTAGTGTTTACCTGCCTGTTTGCCTGCATATATCTTTTTACAGCCAGGTTTTAGCATTTTAAGAAGCCCTTCACTGGCAAGCCTGTCGTATATTACTACATCACAGGTTTTTAATTTCTCTGCACCCTTTAGCGTTAAAAGCCCTTCCCCGCCAGGCCCTGCACCTACAAAATACACTATTCCCACTAGTTAATACCCTTCTTTCCCATGTTTTATTGCCATTTCTATAAGACGTCCTGCGTCCTCCCTGCTGCCAGTGCCATTAAAAACATGGTATCTTATTATAGTCCTTATACACAATCTTTCTTCTTTATCTTTAACATAACAATAACTTATAACACCAAATCCTGTATTACAGCCTGCACCAAGGGCTTCTATTATTTTTCTTTCATTGTTAAAATGGAAAAATGTTTCCTGGTCATTTATACTTTTTACAACCTCTCCTATAAAACTTTTGCCACTGGCATCTTCTTTCCTTGTTTCAACTGCTATTATCCCCTGCCCTCCGGCTGGCACTATATCCTGTGTACTAAAATATTTATATTCAAGGTCTTTTTCCCTGTCAAGCCCAAGCCTTTTTAAACCAGCAGCAGCAAGCATTATTCCATCATATCCGCCATTCCTTAATTTATTTATCCTTGTTTCCACATTGCCACGTATATCTTTAAGTTCTATATTCTGGAAGAAATGTTTTAACTGCATCCTTCTGCGCAAGCTTCCTGTTCCAATAACAGGCATGTCTGCTTTAAGTAAATCTTCATAAGAAGTTCCTGCAAGTGTTACAAGCACTTCCCTTTCATCTTCCCTTTTTAATACACATGGTATACAAAGTCCATCTTTTAAGCTGGAGGGCAAATCCTTGGCACTATGCACAGCCAGGTCTATTATTCCATTAGAAAGTGCCTCTTCAATTTCTGCACTAAAAACCCTTTTATCCCCAAAACTTGAAACAGGTTTATCTGGCTCTTTGTCACCTTTTGTTTTTATTATTACCTTTTCAATATTTATTCCAGGATATTTTTCCTGTATTGCAGAAATAACAAGTTCTGTCTGGACTAATGCAAGCGCACTTCCACGTGTACCTATTTTTATTAAATTATCTTCCACTAATATTTTACCCCGCTTTATTAACCTTTACATTCCTTTATAATTTTCCTTGCAATATCTTCTGTTACTTCACCATTATGTTCCTTTCCATATAAAACAAGCTTTTCAAATACCTGCTTTCTGGTACTGGCATTATCTGTATTTTTAATTACATACTTTCTGGCTTTTTCAAGATTAACTGCAAGGGAAGAATAATAACCTGGTATAACCTCCCTGACACTTTTCTTAATATCTGCCGCAAGGGCAGGACTTGAACCTCCCGTGGAAATAGCAGCAAGCACTGGTTCTTTATGGATAATTGCAGGAAATATAAATGAACATGCTTCTTTTATATCCACAACATTTACAGGTATCTTCCTCTCCTTGCACATTTTTGAAATATAAAGCCCAAGTGCCTTATCCCCTGCTGCTGCCACTACAAAATCCATTCCATTTATATCTTCGCCATCAAACTTTTTCTGTTTTATATCTATCCTTTTACTGCTTTCTGCAAGTTTTATTAAACTATCACAAACCGACATTGCAACAATATGTATATTTACATTATATTCTGCAAGGATTCCTGTCTTATGAAGTGCCATATTCCCGCCTCCCACAATAAGGCAGTCCATGTCTTCTATATCTATTATAAATGGAAAATATGCCATTAATTTCCTCCGCTGGTTTCTCTATTATAAATTCTTTCAAGAACATCTTTTAATTCACTGCTTACTAATATATCCTTAAGATAATACACCATATGGCTTAACCATTTTTCATTATTAAACTTACTTTCCAGTTCCTTATCTCCCTTTAATTTAACCAGAAACTTCCGCATATATATTTTCTTCATTGTATTTTCAACACACTCTGCAATTACTTCTTCTGCCTTACTGATTTCACTAAGTTTTATATTAATATTTTTATTGGAAAGTGTATTAAAGTAATCTATATCAAGAAGTTTTATATCTTTAAGCCCTGCAAGTGCCCTGTCAATATCATATGGAACTGCAAGGTCGATTAAAAGCTGTTTTTTACTGCCCCCTGCATATTTTAAATATTCTTCATATGTTAATGTATAATGCGGGCTTGTTGTTGCACTGGCTATTGCGCACACCTGGTTTATATACATATACCTTTCCTTAAAGCCAATTATCCCCGCCATACTGCTGCCATAAATATTATCCTCCTGCCTGTGCCTCCTGCTTGTGCCTATAACTGGTATGCCCTTTGATATTAAATCCCTGGCAACAGTCCCTCCGGTTTTGCCAGTTATTCCAATAACCATTACTTTCCTGTCACTGCCAGTAAAATTATTCTCCCCAATATACTTTTCTATTGTATTTGCTGTAATAGTTGCAACAGAAACAGGGGTTGTGGAAAGCCTTGTCCTTGATTTGCCAGACTTTGCGCAGTTAAGTGCATCCTGGAATATTATATTTAATTCCCCGTCTGTATGGTTTGCTTTTGCGGCATCCAGATATGCCTCCTTAACCTGCCGCAGTATTTCATCTTCACCTAATACCATTGAATCAAGCCCGCATGTAACATTAAAAAGATGCTTTACTGCATTAGCCCCGCCATAAAAAAGACAGTATTTCTTTATATCACTGCCATTTATTTTCTTATATAATGCAAGTTTTTTTGCTGCTTCTTCAACAGAACTGCCATCCCCCGTAAAATACAGCTCACTTCTGTTGCATGTAGATAAAATTACAGCACCCCGTATAACCCTTTCTTCAATAAGCTTATTAATAAATATACATTGTTCTTCTTCTGTAAAAGCAAAATACTGCCTTATAGCAACAGGAACTTTCTTATAACTGGCACTTATACAGAACATATTGCACAATCCACATCCTTCTGGAATTTTACAGTCCGGAACTGCATTGTATATGCATTAAATACCAGCAGCCTGCCTTTAAGCAGTTCCCCCGTACCTGTAATATATTTAATAGCTTCCATAGCCTGCAGGCTTCCTATAACACCACAAACTGCACCAACAATCCCTGCCTGGCTGGGTGTTTGTACTGCGCCTTCTGGCGGAGGCTCTTTAAAAAGACACCTGTAACACGGGCTTCCTGGCACATAAGTAAAAAGCTGCCCCTGGAAACGTGACACCCCTGCATGTGAAAATGCTTTACCAGCTTTTACACATGCATCATTAATTAAGAATTTTGACGGAAAGTTATCTGTTGCATCTATTATAAAATCATAATCCTTTATCAATTCCATTATATTATCTTTATCTATAAACTCTTTATATATATTAACATTAACCGCAGGATTAACAGCCGTTACTGCATCCCTTGCAGACTCCGCCTTTGGCATCCCAAGCCCTGCTGTTGTATGCATTATCTGCCTTTGCAGGTTTGAAAGCTCTACCCTGTCAGGGTCAGCAATGCCTAAAGTCCCTGTACCTGCTGCTGCAAGGTAAAGGGCAGCAGGCGAACCAAGCCCTCCTGCACCAGCAATAAAAACCCTGGCATTAAAAAGCTTCTGCTGTCCCTCTTTGCCAATTTCATCTATAACAAGATGGCGTGAATACCTTTCAAGCTGCTCTTTTCCAAATTCCATTCTGCCCCTCATTTCTATATAACACTGGTACCATAAATTACTATCTGCTTCTGGTATTATATCACATAATTATCTACAAAATATCCATCTCCAAGTAAATCCGCAATAGTAATATTGTCAAAATATTCACTAATAACCTTTTCAAAACCCTCCCACATTTTAAGCGTCTTACAATGCAGCGCTTTATCACATCTGTTTGGTTTCTTCTCAAGACATGCAACAGGTGCAAATGAACCTTCAGTAAGCCTTAATATCTCCCCTACAGTATACTCCTCCGGCTGCCTTGCAAGCTTATATCCGCCGCCCTTTCCACGTAGTGATATAAGGAAGTCATTCTTGCTAAGTACAGAAACTATTGATTCAAGATACTTTTCAGATATCCCCTGCCTTTCTGCTATATCCATTAAAGTTATAAAATTACCTGAATTGTGCTCTGACAGGTCAATCATAACCCTTATTGCATACCTGCCCTTAGTTGATATTTTCATAACATCTCCTCCATAAACACATTTACTTATGTACGTGTTACATCATTAAGCCATTTATATGTCTTATAACGCCAGGTTGAAACAGGTATTTTTATAATCTCATCACAGTAAAGTATAAAAGCAACTGCTACTGCTGGCAGTTTTAATATAAATGCAGCTATAAAACCTATAACTATTGAAACACCCCACATAAATATAAAATCAAGGAAAAATCCAAACCTTGTATCACCGCCGCCCCTGAATATGCCAACAATAAGTGTTGTATTATAAGCCTGCGCTATTACATAGTATGACATTATTATAATCATTACTGATAACAGTTCCCTTGCATCATCTGATAATACAAGCACTGATAGTATAACCGGCCTTGCACAAAGTATAACTATACTTCCAAAAACCCCTGTCCCGATAGATAACTTTATAAAACGCCCTCCATAAACTTTTGCAAGGTCTTTCTTTCCTTCACCTATAACTTTACCAACAAGGACAGCGGCAGCATTGGCAACACCAAATGCTATAACTGTTGCAAGGTTGCGGCATACCTGTGCCACTGAATTGGCGGCAGCAGCGGCACTTCCAAGATGCCCGAATATTGCAGTCATTGTTGAAAGCCCTATGCCCCACATAAGTTCATTGGCAATTACAGGCGAAGAAATCCTTAAAAAGTCACTGGCAAGCCCTTTATTTTTAATTTTAAGATATTTAAAATGGAATGTAAATACATCATTAAATTTTTTATCATATATTAATACTACAATAAATTCAACTGCCCTTGCTGCAACAGTACCGGCAGCAGCACCCATTACACCAAGCTTAGGGAAACCCAGGTATCCGAAAATAAGGATTGCATTAACTATTACATTGGTAATAAGTGAAAATATATATGTTACTAAACCTATACCCACTTTCTCCATGCTCCTTATGGAATTAAGGTAGACCATTACCAGTGCATTAGGTATATATGAAAAACATACAACCCGGAGATACATAACACCATTTTCCATGACTTCACTATCACTGGTAAAAAATGACATAAGGACCTGCGGCGCCAGTAATGCCGCCAATGTAAATACTATCCCTGCCACAAATGCTATTTTAATTGCTATTGCAAATATTGTCTGAATTGAATGCATGTCACGCTTGCCCCAGTATTGTGCCATAAGCACGGCAGCACCTGATGTAACCCCGAAAAGCAGAAGCCCCATTATAAACTGCACCTGTGCGCCAAGGGAAGCACCCGAAAGCACCTTTTCCCCTACCTTGCCAAGCATAATAACATCAATGGAAGAAATCCCTACATTAATAAGGTTCTGCAATGCCATGGGAATTACAAGGGCTAACGTCTTTCTATAAAAACTTTTACTTTCCTGTGACATAATATTATACTACCTGCTTTCTTATATTAATTTTTATCACCATATGTAAGAAGAAACTGGCAGAGTTTTATCTCCTCTTCTGTATTAAGGCTGTTTATAAACTTCACATTGCCAGCCTTCCCGCTGTTATTTAAAAGCCCTGCCTCTGAAAGCCTGCGTTTCATTTCACGTGCAGTCCCTTCACCACCATCAAATATTAAAACCCTGTTTCCTGCAACCCTCTGTATTACATCCTTGACAAATGGGTAATGCGTACATCCAAGCACTATGGAGTCAATCCGGCTGCGTCTTACAGAACCCAGAAGCTTTGTAATATACTCTGTTAATTCCATTCCGTCCAGTATGCCACGTTCCACAAACTCCATAAGCCCCGAGCATGGAAGCGGCACTATATCAGCCATGTTATCATAATTATGCATAAGCTTCTGGAATTTCTCCTGTTTTAAGGTCATTGGAGTTGCCATAACAACTATGCACGAATCCTTTTTATGCAGGACTGCCGGCTTAATTGCAGGCTCTATGCCTACAAGCGGCACATCCGAGTACATCTCCCGCAGTCTTGCAACAGCAGCACTTGTAGCAGTATTACAGGCAACCACTATTGATTTAGCCCCCTTCTCCAGAAGAAAACGGACATTATCTATTGTAAGTTTCCTTACCTCATCTAATGGCTTCGTTCCATATGGTGCATGTACAGAATCTCCGAGATAAATAAAATCCTCACCTGGCATCTGTTTTACAAGTTCCCTTAAAACACTTATCCCGCCAACACCAGAATCAAATACACCTACAGGTTTTATACACTTTTCCATATAAATCTCCAATCCTTACAAAAACAAACCCTGCAATCCATAATATAATGCAGGGCTTGTAATATTTGTATCAGTCTTTATCAATTATCTCTTTATAAAATCCTGAATAATCCTTGCGTCCCTCTTTCATTGCCGCAATAGCAGCCCTTGGGTGCTGGTTCAGATGTCCCGTAAGCAGGTATGGTATATCAAATCCCCATTCCATGCCTTCTTCCTTTAAAGGAACAACATTTTTCTCAATAAACTGGATTACAGGAAATAACTTATACTTAGGATTCTTGAGGAAACCAAGCAGAAGTTCCATAGGACAGTTGCCTGCACCACGCCCCATGCCGCTCATGGTTGCATCAAGATAAGAAACCCCCTGTGCACATGATTCTATTGTATTGGCAAATGCAAGCTGCTGGTTATTATGGGCATGGATTCCAATATATTTACCATATTTCTCACCAATCTCCATATACTGCTCTGCAATAACCCTTACCTGCTCCGGGTATATTGAACCATAACTGTCTACAATATATATACCATCAACCGGGCTTTGTCCAAGCATTTCAAGTGCAGCTGCTATATCGGACTCTTTGGCATTGGATATAGCCATTATATTACATGTTGTTTCATAGCCCTTTTTATGGGCATCATCTATCATATCAAGTGCAGCTGGCATTGTATTTACATATGTAGCTATGCGTACAAGGTCAACCGGGCTTTCGCTGCGTTCATGTATATCTTCTTTATAATTACACCGTCCTGTATCAGCCATAATTGCAATTTTAAGCTCTGTATTATTATCACCAACAATATCACGTATATCATCATCTGATGAGAACTTCCACTTGCCAAAGCTGTCTGTATCAAACATTTCTTTGTCAGCACGGTATCCAAATTCCATATAGTCAACTCTTGCCTTTACATTAGTTTTATATAAATTCCTGACAAAATCATCTGTAAAATAAAAGTCGTTTACAAGCCCTCCATCCCTTATAGTTGCATCTACTACTTTTATATCCGGGCGGAATGTTAATAAATCTCCCCTCTGTGCCATCTTGTTGCCTCCTTTGTTTTTACTGTATTACAATTCTATAATTCTATCAAAAAAGGGGCTTGTTTACAAGCCCCTGACAGAAAAAACAAATTTACAAAGACCCCAAAATGCCGGTTCCTGAATTTTGAGTCCTAGCAGTTAAGCCAGGTGGGCAACCGCATCTGTATCTCTGCCTTCCACTCACAGGAGGCCTGGCATTAATAACAAAAATGTAGGAATCCCAATCAATAGGTGTAGGTTCAAAATGTCAGGAGTATCGAACACCCCAGGAAATCTTTCTACAATATAGTATATACATTTTTTGTTGAAATTACAACTATAAATTTTTACTTTTTTGGAATATTTGTACAAAGGCATATTATGCGCTGTTGCGTGCAACGTCCAGATGCAATGCCACTTAATTAAAGTTTTAGCAGAAAGTGTTTTTACAAACTGCCAAAAAGTAAACTGGCTGGCAAATTCCAAATGTGGTTTTAAAGGACAGCTGTATGGGACCGCCGGCGTTTAAGCACCGTAGTTTGGTGCTTTATGCGCCGTTGCGTGGCCCATCCAAGTGAAAACGTGCTTGTCCGTAAAACCACTTTGGAATTGCCAGCCCATTAATTAGATTTAGCAATTTTTAAACCCCAAAAGCTACAAGCTTTACTCATAGCCCTCCATTGATGTACATTCATCAAACTCAAAGAAGAATGTTGTCCCTTTCCCTTTTTCGCTCTGTACTGTAAGTACCCCGTCATGTTTTAGTGCTATCTGCTTTGCAATCATCAGTCCAAGCCCTGTCCCTTTTTCATTCTGTTTCAGTTTTGATTTATAAAATTTCTCAAATATATAAGGCAATTCTTCTTTAGAGATTCCAACCCCTTCATCTGAAATACTTATATGGAGTTTTTCATCTTTCTTATATATTTCTGTTGTTATATTCCCATTTTCATGTGAGAATTTAACTGCATTGTCTATTATTATAAGGAACATCTGGCGCAGGCGCACGTAATCGCCAAGCATCATACATGGGTCATTTCCAGGAAAATTTTCCATAAATTGTATATTCTTTTCTTTGCCTATAACCTTTTCACTACGGCTTATATCACCAAATACCTGCATAAGGCTTACTGGCTCTTTCTCAACCTGGAAATCCGGGTTCTGCATTTTAGAGAGTATAAATAAATCACCTACAAGCCTTTCCATGCCCTGGCATTCAGATAACATACGCTGGTACATGTCCTCTATGGCATGCTGTTCTGTAATAACCCCGTCGTTAAGTGTTTCTGCATATCCACGTATAACTGTAATTGGTGTTCTTAATTCATGTGACACATTGGCAAAGAAATCCCTTCTGACCTGCTCTAAGCTTTCCCTTTCCTTTTCTGCCTGCCCAAGCTGTTTGGCAAGCCTGTCAAGTGTGGTTTCAATCCTTCCCAGCTGTGTTTCAGGCTTCCTCGGCTTTACCGGGGAATAATCCCCTTTTGAAATCCTGTTTATGTTCCTGCTAATCTTGGCAAGCGGTTTTGAAAGATACTGTGAAAACAGGAATGCAACACCAAATGATACTAAAAATGATAAAAGCAGGCTTGATATTATAAGGTAAGTGCCTTTGTCTATTCCCATTGTCTGCTTGTCAATCATTGATACCATCATAACAACACCACTGGTTTCACCTGTGTTTTTATCAAAAACAGGGACTGCAACCCTTAATGCCGCCATGCCATATATATCATCATAACTTGAACTTGAAGAGATTTTTCCTTCATATGCTTTATATATTACATCATACATATCATCTGTAAGGCTGCCAGAAGCAGTCCCGTTGGCATATTCCCTGTCCAGCGGTTTGCTGGCATTTTCATTGGAAATTATCCACACATCAGTATTCTCTGCGCTTTCAATCTCATCAATATATGTACTGTACTTTAAAAACTGCTCAATCTTTCCGTTCCTCTCAAACCTTGCTACCCGCCTGGCAATCTTTTTCCCCTGTTTTGTAAGAAGTTCTGCATGTGAACGTATATAATTCTGCCTGTATAACCTGATAAATATAATTCCTGTAAGCAGGCTTGTAAGCACAAGTACAAATGTAAAGGATAAATATATTTTTGCTACAACATCATTTTTAACTACAAAAAACCATATCTTCTTAATCTGTAACTTTTTAATGAATTTGCTTTGCATTTCCTTTATCCTGTTATACATATACTGCACCTTCCTGCCTATACATCAGTATCATTTATCTCAAATTTATAACCTACCCCCCATATTGTCTTAATACTCCATGCTGGATGTTCTATTGTATCAATCTTGGCACGCAGCCTTTTAATATGGGAATCAACTGTCCTGCTGTCACCATAATAATCATACCCCCACAGGCTGTCAAGCAGGTTGTCCCTGGTAAACACTTTATTGGGGTTGCTTGCAAGTGTCCACATGGTTTCAATTTCTTTCTTGGTAAGTGGTACTTTCTTGTCCCCGATTGTAAAAGAGTATTCTTCAAGGTTTACAGTCATATTATTAATTCTAAGTATTGTATCAGAATTTTCTGATACTTCTGTTGCAACGAACCTGCGTAAAACTGCCCTGAGCCTTGCCATAACCTCACTTGGGCTGAAAGGTTTTACTATATAATCATCTGCGCCTATATCCAGTCCCATTATCTTATCATAATCTTCACCACGTGCAGTAATAAGTATTATTGGTACACTTGATTTCCTGCGGATACTTTTACATACCTCATAGCCATCTTTTAATGGCATCATAACATCCAAAAGAAGTGCTGCCGGCTTATAACTTTCATAAAGCTTCTCTGCTTCTACACCATCTTTGGCAACAACGGGTTCATACCCCTCTTTTTTTACATATACAGAAAGAATATCTGTAATGTCTGGATTATCATCTGCAATTAAAATATACTGCATACAACACCTCATTTCTACAAAATAACACAGTTTCAATTACAAAAATATTCTAATATAAAATTGCGGAATAAATATGGCAAAAAAAGTAATTTATATGACACTATTCTGACAACTATATTATTTATTATTTTTAAACAGTATAGTATATGTAAAAATTTTATTTTTACACAGCATCTATGCTAAATTCATATTAAGGAGGAAAAAATGCGCAAGATATTACGTATCTGTATGCTGGCCTTAGTAGTCATCTTTGCAGCGCTTCCTTGTAACAAGGCTTTTGCATCATCTGATACTTTTATCAAAACTGCCAGCGTGCCCAAGTATACTAAATATGCCAATAAAACAGAACCTTTTATAAAAAAGAGCAGCACTTCTATTTTAACTGGCACAAGCGATATCCTCACTGTTTTTAAGGTACCTGACAACAGCGATATCTCGTATAAAAGTTCAGATGAATCAATTCTTACCGTTGAGCCAGGGGAAGATAATACTTGTGGGTACACGGGCATTGGTGTGGGTACTGCTACTATTACTATTAAAATACAAGAACCAGTATTCCTTTTTGTAACTAATACATACACATTAAAGTTTAAAGTAGACGTAACCCCGAAAGCTGTAAGCGTAAAGTTCAGGAAAACCAAATACAAGCTTAATACAGGGGAAAGCAGGAAATTACAGTACACACTCCGCCCAAGCATCACAGATGAAGTCCCGAAGTTTGAAAGCTCTGACAATGACATAGTTTCTGTTTCATCTAAGGGTAAAATATATGCGAAAGCCAAGGGTACAGCATATATTACAGCTACTATATTAAACGGTAGCTATGACATATGTAAAATAACCATTAATTGACTTTACAGGTACCAGACAAAACAATACCACCAGCAGCCGGCATCTGCTGGTGGTATTGTTATACCCTGGAATAACCCATTATATCCATATACTCTGCCAGTGCCTCTTCCCAGCCTTTCATACGGTATTTTCCCATTGAATTAAGCTTCTTGTTTTCAAGAACCGAATAAGCTGGTCTTATGGCTGCTTTTTCATTTGTCTTGTATTCACTTGTAGTTACAGGTACGACTTTTACATCTTTACCTGCCTGTCTCATTATCTCACATGCAAATTCATACCAGTTTGTTTCACCTTCACATGTCCCGTGGTATATGCCATATTGCCCTGATGGTATAATATAAAGTATCATCCTTGCAAGCTCCAGTGAGGAAGTAGGCGTACCATACTGGTCATTTACAACTGTTATAGTGTCCCTTTCATCTGCAAGCCGGAGCATTGTCTTTACAAAATTATTCCCTTCACCATAAAGCCAGGCTGTCCTTACTATAAAATACCTGCTGCAATTTTTTATAACAGCTTCCTCCCCGGCAAGTTTCGTTCTTCCATATACACTCTGCGGGTTTGTCCTATCCTCTTCTGTATATGGTTTCTTTGCATTGCCGTCAAATACATAATCTGTTGATACCTGTACTATCTGCGCACCTGCCTTTTCTGCTGCTATTGCAAGGTTTGCCGGTCCTTCTGCATTAATCCTTTCTGCATTTTCTGCATCAGTTTCACACTTGTCAACAGCCGTGTGCGCTGCACAGTTTATTATTGTATCCGGTTTATGCGCTGTTATAAACTTTTCTACCTGGCCATAATCACATATATCAAGCGTATCTGCATCTGTTGGTACCACTTCTGTATCTGTACCTTTTAAAATACTTAAAAGTGAACGTCCAAGCTGGCCATGCGCCCCGGTTATTAGTACCCTTTTCATCTCCATAGCTGTCCTCATTTCTACAAATTATGTTCTAAGGTTGAAGTGTAGTCTTTCTAAGAATGCGTTTTCAACCTGGTATTTGTCAGTATTCTAAGAAAATATCCTCTGAAAACCCAGGATACTTTTTATCCTTTTCTGCAAGCTTTGGTTCTTCCCCTGCAGGTACTGGCCACTTTATACCAAGTACAGGGTCATTCCACATTATCCCTGCCTCTGATGACGGGTCGTAGAAGTCCGTGCATTTATATAAAAACTCTGCTGTATCCGACAGTACATAAAAGCCATGTGCAAATCCCTCTGGTACATATAACATATTCTTCTTCTCTGCGCTTAAAATTACCCCGGCCCATTTGCCATATGTAGATGAACCTTTACGTATATCAACAGCCACATCAAAAACTTCGCCGCTAATTACACGCACAAGCTTACCCTGTGTATGCTCTTTCTGGAAATGAAGCCCCCTTAAAACTCCTTTTGAGGATAGTGACTGGTTGTCCTGCACAAATACCATATCAAGCCCTGCTGCTTTAAAGTCATTGTAATTATATGTTTCCATAAAATAACCCCTTGCATCGCCACGTACTTCTGGCTGTACATGGTAAAGGCCTTCTATCCCGCCATATTTTTCAAATATAAAATTGCCCATAAAAATTACTCCTTTGCCTGTTAAATAGCTATACTAATATAACTATATCACTATCATACAGACTTGGCAAATAATTTTCTTCTTTTTGTCTTATTTTCTTCTTTTTTCTTTTTGCGCATACCTGCTGCTTTTGATTCATTACTTGCAGCAGTTTCTGGCATTTCACGCCTTACTTCTTCTAATATCTGCTGTAGTAATTCCATCTGCTTTGCCTGTATCTCCTCCTTTTCCCTCATCATATAATCCATCTCCTTCATAAGTTTTGTACTTACTGCCTCATATATCCGTTTCTCAGATGCCATTTCATTTTCATCTACAATACGTGAAACCATATGCCTTAACATATTTTCAAACTGCTTCATCTTCTCTTCACTGCTTTTTTTAGACGGTGCTGAAGCACGCTTTCCTGCCTGCAGTGGAACTACATTTTTATCCTGCACTTCTTCCTCCCTTAATACCTGCTGGTTTAATTCTTCCCTTAACTGGTACACTTCCTGCGGGCTCATATCACGTACCCTTGCAATATCAGGCATAAGAAGCTTTATTGCCTTAAGCTGGAAACCCTGCTCCTTTAAATCTTTTATGGTTTTAAGTGCCTGTATATCACTTTCTTTGTAAAACCTGTGTCCTTTCGCATTTCTTTCAATCGGAAGCATTAATTCTTCTTCCCAGTACCTTAATACGTGGTTTTCAACTTCAACCTGCCTGGATGCATCCGAAATACTAAATCTCTTTTCCATACTAATAACCATGCCTTTCCTGCCTTGCCTTGTTTTTTAATCAGCTAAGTATTCCTCTACAAATTCTTCAAAAAGTTTGAGGTCTTCCATAGAAGCTGCAGCTTCATCTTGCTGTTCTTTTTCTTCTTCATTCTCAAAATACTCATTCTGGTACTTCTTCTCTTCTTCAGGATGCAGATATTCTTTTTCAAGTTTAGGCTGTAGTACATTTTCAAGGTAATCTGTCATCTGAAGTTTTAAAAGCCTGTACTTTTTGTGTATCTGGAATAACATTTCTGATGTTGCAAGAAGAGCTATAACGGCAACGGCTGACAAGCCTGTTAAGGCATGCCATTCATAAGGCATATGGAAATAAACTCCAAGAAGCAGGCAGGAAACAAACACAGCCAGTACAGCCAGAATCCCATAGATGCCCACATTCTTCCAGCCCGCAGCTGAAATACCCAGGAAACGCATATTATACATGCTCTTATCCACCATACATTTTACATTGTGTATCTTACGTTCCAGCTTATATGAAGCAATAATTTTACCTGACAGTGCTTTCATATATTTGTTCTTGGTGTTCCCCATCTGTTCCGCCTGGCAGATAAGCTTATAGTATACTATAGCTGCAATGCTTTTCATCATAATTGTAAGGCAGCCCACAGCCGCCATTGCAAAGACCATGTTGTAATCCTGCAAAAACTGTTTCATAGTATTCCTCCATTCTGCATATACTATTTAAACTGCTCACTACAGCTTTCTTTATATTAAATCTTAAATACATAATTTAACAGTAGCCTTTATATACTATATAATTCCATGTTCCGGCACAAGCGTGCGCAATATCCCTATTACTGTCCTGTTTCGCTGTATTCTGCCATATCCTGCTATTTTTTTCACTAAATAACAAATAATAAGTATAAAACATTAATACTGGATAATTTATATATTTTTTGTTAGAATATACCTTAATATGGTTTTAAGAGAATGGAGGTTACATATGTATAATGAAATTGCATTTATATTTAACCAGATGGGTTATGAACCATTGGAGTTAAATGTGGAAGAACCCCATGTAAATATAAAACTGGTGGAAAACGGGCTGTCTAAGGAAGCAGAGGGATATGTTATAGTCACATTAGATGAAACCTCTGGTATAAGTTATACAGAAGAACAATTCTTGCATATTTCCCGGCAGATAAGGGATTTCCTGGTACATAAGGGCTGCCGGATTTACCACTTTCTGTATATTTTTATCAGTAATAATGCCACACCGCCTTTCAACATGCAAAATACTGACAGCTTCCTGTGGCGGATAATACCATCAGACAGGAAACTTGTGATATATGGAAACACCCTTCCAATGTATATGGGGCTTAAAAAACCTATAGAAGAATTTCTTATGCCCGGAAATCCATCTGCTAATACAATACATAATAAAGCAGATGGTTACAGACAATATAACAACAGTACAGCAGCTAACAGTATATTATCAGCACGTGCAAATATAGCCCTTGTTGTTATCAACATCATTGTCTTTATAATAACAGACTTTATAACCCCCTTAAATAATGAGGCTCCCCTGATTGACAAGGGTGCGCTTTCATGGGATTTTGTTATAAACGGGCATGAGTATTACAGGATATTAACATGCATGTTCCTGCACGCAGGGCCAGACCATATATTTAACAATATGCTTGTGCTTCTGTTTATTGGAAGTTATGTTGAACAATACATTGGCAAATATAAATACTTAATTATCTATTTTTCTTCAGGGATTATTGCAGGGTGCGCTTCAATGGTTTATAATATGGTGAGGTATGACTATACACAATCCGTCGGTGCATCAGGTGCAATATTTGGCTTAATGGGCTCATTGCTCTGTATAATACTTATAAGCCGCCACAATATACACGACATAGGATTCCGCCGTGTTTTATTTATGGTATTCTTAAGCCTGTATGGTGGCATTACAAGCCAGGGTGTTGATAATGCTGCACATATTGGCGGGTTTCTGGGTGGCTTTTTAACTACTTTATTTATATTAAATTTTACTGGTAATTCTAAGAGAAAGGCAGGAACAGATTAATGACAAATGTAAATATTTATTATGGCGGAAGAGGGCTTATTGAGGACCCTGTAAACTTTGTAATAAGTAAATTAAGCCAAGTTCTTGAAGAATTAAACCTACAGGTAAAAAAATATAATTTATATGAAGATATCCGCGGGATTTCTGTACTGCCAGCAACACTTAAAGATGCGGATGCCGTAATACTTGCAGCCTCTATAGAATGGCTTGGCATAGGCGGCCTTTTACAGCAGTTCCTTGATTCCTGCTGGCTTTACGGCGACAAGGATACTATTAAACGGCTTTATATGATGCCAGTTGCAGTATCTACAACATATGGTGAGAAAGAAGCCTATATAACCCTTATCAAAGCATGGGAACTCCTTGGAGGTAAAATATGTGATGGCATATCTGCTTATGTAAGCAACAGTATAGACTTTGAAACTAATTCCGATTATGCTTACCTTATAGAAAAAAAGGCAGAGAACTTCTACAGGGCTTTTTCTAAAAAGATGCTGTCATTCCCTTCAAGCACTGATGCTGTACTTGACAATGTTGCACAGCCTAAGTCAATAAGCCTTACACCACAGGAAAGTGAACAGCTTTCCATGTACGTTTCCAATGATAAATATGTCAAAAAACAAAAAGCTGATATAAAAGAACTTTCACAAATGTTCAGGGGCATGATGGGTGACACTTCCCCTTATGACAAAGGTCCATACATTGAGGCACTTGAAACCCACTTCCACCCTGCACCCGGTGTTGCAATCTCCTTTTCCATAGAAATTGCCGATAAAGGAAATACACTTATTATTGAAACTGACAACACAGAATTAAACTGTTATTATGGTGAAAAAGATAATCCTAATATTAAATTAAAGACAACCTCCCATGTATTCGACAGGATAGTTTCAGGGGAAAACACCCTGCAAAGCACATTTATGACAGGCGAATTAACTGCCAGGGGCGACTTTAAAATATTGAGGATGTTTGATTCACTTTTCCAGTTTAAAAGATAATATATTATATAATTCCAGGAGGATTAAAATGAATAAAAATATTGATGACAACTGCATTTTCTGTAAACTTGCACATGGAAAAATCCCTACAACTTCAATCTATGAAGATGATGATTTTAAAGTTATACTTGA
>DKYP01000096.1:450-4284 GCA_002499945.1 Lachnoclostridium sp. UBA7097 | reverse complement strand
AATGGGAATATTTGGAACTATCACAGACTTCAAAGCAGTGGGTGCTAAAAAGTTTCGGGCTGACTTTGATGCAGCAGTTCCAGATATTGCTACAATTGAAGTAACACGGGCTGGTGCAGTAGTTAGCTTAACACCTAATTGGAATACTGAAAAAACTTCTGTTGAATTAGAATCTGCAACTGACCTTAAAACAGGTGAATATACAATTTCTGTTAAGATTGGTGAAGAAACATATACAAAAACTACAGTTGTTGATGCTGAGAAGCTTGAAATTAAGCTTATAAATACAGATAAAGGAATATTAACTAGTTCAACTAAGACAGTTTCAGGTAGTGCAGTACAAGATACAGCTTATATTTATTATGATGTAACAAACCAATATGATGAAAGCAAAAGAACTTCAGCAAATATTAGATGGACTATAACAGGGACACAAGGAGACCCTAAGGTTGATACTTCAACAGGTAAGATTACAGTTAAATCTCCTGGTGTAAATGGCTTTACATATAATACAGAATTATATGTTGTAGGTGTAGATAATAAAACTGGTGCAACTATAAGCCAGTCTGTTAAGATTGGAATGCCACAGGCAGTTGACAGTGTGAAATTTACTGGAAAGGTAGTAAATAAGAATGATAAGACAAAAGCACTTGATGCACTTCCTAGTAATTTTGCAAAGGATACTTATTACTTATTATTCAATGCATATGACCAAAATGGTAATGTTATACCAGCAGCTGACATAAAGGAAGATTCCCTGTCATTTATTGGTACAGCAGCTAATCCGTTAGCTATAGACAGCCAGCTTAAACTGGAAGATGCAGGTACAAGTACATTTACAGTTGGTGGTGAATCATACAGAGGTATACTTATTAATCCT
This sequence comes from Lachnoclostridium sp. UBA7097, assembly GCA_002499945.1. Lineage (GTDB taxonomy): Bacteria > Bacillota > Clostridia > Lachnospirales > Lachnospiraceae > Butyribacter. The sequence continues at coordinate 3,404 of DKYP01000096.1, read as the reverse complement.
GGCCAGCAGGTTGACAAAGGCGGGGAAGTTACTATATTAGTTATGTCAAATGGAACAGGTAATAAGTCAGAATATACTTTCACAATTGGTGATATTGCAATCCTTAGCAGTCTTGAATTGTCGGCACCTAGTGGAATTGTTAAAGATGGTGGCAGTGCAGAACTTAATTATACAGCTAAAGATACAAACGGAAATAATGTAACAAGTTATGAAACAATTGCACGCTCATCAAATTCCGTCAATTTAACAGCTTCTATTGGTGATGTACGTATCGAAGAGAAAGATGATGGTACAGCTGGTATTTACTGGATTGATGATAGTAGTGAATATGGTGGAAATAAGCGTTTTGAAAAATATGATGGCAGAGACAGAAATGTCCTTATAACTACAATTGTAATTGGCGGGGAAGGTTCAAGCAGCCTGCAGCTTTCTGTTTCAGATGCAAGTTATCCTGCTGCTATTAAATCAGTTATATTAAACGCAGATAACAATGATACACTTGTTATGGGTAATACAGCAACTGTAAGTCTTGGTACTGGTGCTGGAAGAATTGAATATTTAGACCAGTATAACCAGACTATGACTGATGTGGATGCAAATGCTTTCTTTACTTATGGATATCTTGGTTCTGACAAAGACACTCGTTATGGAGTAAGAGTAAAATCTACGGCTGAAGAAAATGCTGTAGATGCTATAGGACTTGACAAAAAAGTCAGAGGCGATGATGGACTCTTCGTTAAAGGTACAGATGGCATTAGCTTTAATGCTAAAAAAGCAGCTACTTGCGCAGTTGAATATGCAATTGCTACACAGAAGGGTGACAATGTAACAGATGTAAGTTCAGTTAAACGTGTAAATTATACTACTGTTGATTTAAAAGATGTTGTAAATGACCTTGAGGTTATTACTAATGCACCATTATATCAGCTTAAAACAAGCAATTCAAATAACCCAAATGGTATGACTATTGCAAGTACTGTAACAGGTGGTACTCTTGAGTTAAATGCAGAGGGAAATTTAACACTTAGTTCATCAAATAATGATATAATTTTGAAAGGTAAAACAAGAGATGGATTATCTCTTACTATACCTAATGATGCATATAGTTGTGCAGAAAATTCAGAAGTTAAAGTTAATAGTGGTAAAATTGAGTCAGTATCATATGGCGCAATTAAATGGTCTGATTTATATGATGTAAATTCATCAAGGCTTACAAGGATTAATACTAATAAGGCTATTAGATTAACAGTTAATGATGGAAGCTCTAAGGGTGTTAATGTATCTAAAAATATTACTCTTTCTGATGCCGCTTCTGTACCAACCGTCCTGGAATGGTGGTTTAATAATGAATGGTGGAATATTGTTGGTGCGGACAGAACTCTTAAACCAGATAGCACAAAAATTAATGCTATGAATAGTGAGCATTGGAAAGTAAAAGACCAATATGGCCAGATTATACCTTTTGGTGAAGGAGGCATAAATCCAGACAAATATCAAATAACTTTTAAAGTATCTAATCTTGTTGAAAGTAATGATGAAAAACTTACACATTTAGCAAAGAGTTTTACTATTAAGAACAATGGTAGTAAAGATATGAATATTATGGGTGCTGAGATAGGTGATAAGTATAAACTTACAGCAACACTTGAAGGTTATGGTTTAACTAAAGATGTGAACATAACAGTTGGCTCTGATACAAAGGCATGGTTCTCATATAAAGAACCAAATAATGATAAAGACTTCCGTATGGCTCCTTTCCCTGAAGAGAGTAACAAGATAGGTTTAGCAATGAACAGATAATTTATAATTTGACCAGTATTAATCAAAAATTTAGAATAGTCCTTCCTCTTATGAGGGAGGATTATTTGTTGTTAGCAGAATGTTACCTGTATTCCAATAAAATACAGGATTGCAGAAACATGCCTTGTTTTTATTAAATATTATTATAAATACAACATAAATAGAAATACTATAAGAAAGAATATTTTATAAGGAAAGGAAGATAGAAACAGAATGAAAGCAAAAATATATCTAGGAATAATAATAACAGCATTATGTATTTCTTTTTCAGGCTGTGGAAAGAAAGAAAAAGTGGCAGAAAATACAAGCACTCCCGTTCCAGAAACAACACAACAGGTTAATAATACAGAATCTCCTGCCAGTAGTGAAACAGAGCTGCCAACAGAATCCACACCTGAAATTACAACAGAAGCACCAACAAAAACACCAGAGATACGTACAGAGAAATTAACACCATCACAGGATTATACAGATACATACAGAACCATAAAAGTTCTTGGATTAAAAGAATATAAAAAAATTAAGGGAGATACGTATACGGATAAAGCTAAAAATGGCAAGAAGTTTTTAGTACTGTTTTTGTCAGCCAAAAATGTTTCTGGACAGGAAGACTATATTAATTATAATTTTGTTTCTGCAAAGGTAGACGGAAAAGATATTAAACATACAGTTCTTGCGAATGACCCAAAAGGATATCCAACTTTTTTTACACATATTCCTGCTGGAAAGAGCATAGGAGGTTTTATTGTATGGGAAATTCCATCTGGGTGGAAAAAATTTCAGTTTATTTATAATGGCTGGAAAGATATAAATAATGTAAGCATGAAAGCAGAGTTTACACCAGAAGATTTATCAGACCCGGTTATTTATAATGCAAATGATTTTAATTAACATTAGCAGAGTGGTAAAATAAAAGTATTTAAGCATATACAAAACATATACTTCAGATAATCACAAAACTATGCTATTAAAAATACTTGCTTTTTTGTATGATGTAAAATATACTGTTTATATACAGATATCCAGGAGGTAGCAATGGCAGGTAAAGACAAAGCAGAAAAGAAACTTGAAGATTATAATGATGTTTTTACAGATATACTTAATGTACTGCTTTTCAAAGAAGATTTAATAAAAGAAGACAAGTTAAAAGACGG
>DKYP01000096.1:0-172 GCA_002499945.1 Lachnoclostridium sp. UBA7097 | reverse complement strand
AAAAGAAGACAAGTTAAAAGACGGACCTACGGAATCAGTCTATAAAGCTGGAAGCGGGGAATTGTATGGCCAGTTCCGTGACACCTTAAAGGATTACATGAATGCAGGTTTTATAATTACCAGTTTTGGAATGGAAAACCAGACAGGGATTGACCCTGACATGCCAATAAGG
>DKYP01000127.1:17199-17382 GCA_002499945.1 Lachnoclostridium sp. UBA7097 | reverse complement strand
CTTCCCACTGTAAAATTAACATTTCCCCTGCCGTATTTTTCTATATAGGTGATATCTTCTAGTGAATGTATACCGCCTGCATATGTTACTTTATTGTTACAATTTGCAATTATTCTGATAACATCTTTTTCTATGCCTGATGCTTTGCCTTCAACATCAACTGCATGTACAAGAAATTCATCA
>DKYP01000127.1:7751-16905 GCA_002499945.1 Lachnoclostridium sp. UBA7097 | reverse complement strand
ATGTACAAGAAATTCATCACAGTATGCACCAAGCTTTTCAAGAAGGCTTTCATCAAGCTTTTCCTTTGTAGTTTTCTGCCATCTGTCTGTTACTATATAGTAACTGTTATCTGTATAACGGCAGCTAAGGTCAAGTACAAGCCTTTTTTTCCCTGTAATTGCAGAAAGTTCTTTAAGCCTTGCATAGTCTATAATCCCGTCCCTGAATACATACGATGTGACTATTACATGTGATGCCCCCATACTAAGAAATTCCAGTGCATTGCCAGATGTGATGCCGCCGCCTGCCTGCATCCCGCCGTTAAATGCTTTTAGCGCCTGTGCCGCCTGTGCTTTGTCTGCTTCATAATACTGGCTTCCTGGCGGATTGAGTATTATTATATGCCCTCCTTTAAGCCCGTCTTTCTTATACATGCTGGCATAATAAGCAGCATCCATTCCAGATACAAAATTATCTATAGCATTGCTGCCTGTATCTTTAAGGCTTGCACCAACTATCTGTTTAACTGAACCATTGTGTATGTCAATACATGGCCTGAATTCCATTTTAACCTCCCATGCTTCTTTTGCATTTTACTTGAAACGTGATGTTATCTTTTCCGCAATGTCATGGTATGTATCATCTGGTGATACATCATATGTGCCTGAATTTATTACCCCGCTGTAGCCATTGTCCACAAGGTACTTGTCAAATGCTGCTGCATTATCTATTATCCCCATATCTTCAAGTTCCTTGCTTACTTTGCCTGCCCAGTCACCATCATTTATTGTAAGCTGTTTCTTGTCATCTTCAATTTCTTTCTTTAACTTATTCTTTTCATCTTCAAAATCCTTGCTGATATCCCCGCTAGAAGGTTTTTTGGTGGATGCTGGTTTTTTTGTTGCTTTGGTATCTGGTGTTTCTGTCGCTGCTGGTTTTTTGCTTGTGGCAGGTGTTTCTGTTGCAGACGGTTTTTTACTTGCAGCTGGTGTTTCTGTGCCTGCTGGCGTTTCTGTAACATCCGGGCTTCCTGATGCCTCCGGCTGCCCTGTTTCCTCTGGTGCTTGTGTGTTTCCAGCTATTGCTTTCTTATTATTGCTCTCAAATACCATTCCCAGCTTTTTGGCACGTGTTATTGTAGCAGATTCAGATGTCCTTATGGAAAATGATATTCCAAGTATTATTGCTGCAAATAAAACCCCTATGCCAAATCCCCTTAAAAATGACTTTTTATTCATATTGGTTACACATTTCCTTTCTTATACTCGCGAACGATTAGATTTTCCTTTCTGAACAGCACGTATTGCCCACTTATGCAATATGGGCTGTTCAGAAATTGGAAAATCTTAACGGCCGTCAGTATCATTATCAGCTTGCCTTGTACATATCTATTACCAGTTTTACTTCACCCTGGCCTATATCAAGCATTTTAGATATTTCAAGTACGGTATGGCCTTTTTTATGAAGTGAAATGATTTCATCATTGTGGTTTACATGTTCAATCCCTGCTTCTATTGCTGCTGCCTCTGTATCACTTATTCCCATATTGCCATAAAGCCTGCGCAGGGACTTTTCGTGCCTTTCCTGTTCTTCAATCTTTGCTATCTCGGCATCATATATTGAAGCATGCACTGTATCCTGTGCATCTTCCATACTGCCAGTGTTTGCATATAATAATTCATCTGGAATCCCGTCACTGGCAGCATCTGCCACTGTACTGCCTGTCCTGTAATTTTCTGTTTCTTCAATACGTTTCCTGTGTTCCTGGTACTCTTTTGCAAGCTCATCCCTTATTTCAGCTTTTATTACATCAATATCATGTACTAATTCCTTGATTTCCTTTTCTTTTTCATTAAGCATATCATATAAAAAGACAGTTTCTGAATGGTTTTTCTCCATTTTATCCAGAATCTGGCCTGAATACTCACTAAGCCCCATTATCTTCTCATTTAATATAGTGCCCAGTTTATCATCTGTACTGTTTAAAACTTCATCTGCATTTGATTGTACTTCTTCACCAAACTTTTCCAGGGCCTTTTTTGCTTCCTCTGTGATATTTTTAACCCCTTCTGCAGTATCTGCGCCCTCATCTGTACTGCCCGTGTTATTATTGTCTGATGCTTTAAAGCTTAAAAATACTGCTAAAAGCCCGGTTATAACCATTACTGCTTCTAAAATTGCCATTGTATTTCTCCATTCATCTTAATTAACATAGTATAATTATATCTTCATATCAAAAAGCCCTCCCCTGAACGGGGTTACTGCCCTTTCTTTTTCCTTTGCCTCTTCTTCCTCTTCTTTTTTAGAAGCCTTGTTTCCCTGTTTTTTCTTCTTTTTGCCGTTGTTTTTCTCTTCGTTTTTCAGCTCGTCATTATCCACATCTTTACGGCGTACTGTTGTTTCCGACTGCTGCCTGACAGTATTCTGGAACTGTGTGGCAACTTCCTGCTGTTCCTGGCTTATGCGTGTCTGCTCACCTGTCTGTATCTGGGACACTTCCTGGGACTTTGGCGGCATTGCAAGGTAATCAATTGTTAAAGACATATAACATTCCCCTTTCCTTTATATACCCTTTATACGTATATCTGCACCCTCACGTACAAATGTACTGTGCTGGGTTTCTGTGTGTATATAGGTAACAACATTGGATATCGTTAATTTTACACCAGGATATGCTATATCTTCAACAACTATTTTGCCAGCACCGGAATTTCTCTCAAGCTCTGCTTCAAGATTCTCATATTCCTGTGTATCAGATTCTATCTGCGCATCAATTTCCTTTATTCTTTCAGAGTTTGCCTTAAGTATTTTCATTTTATCATCATCAAGGCTTCCTTTTGTCTTAAGCCTCTTTTGTAAAATCTGCAAGTTCTGCATTATCTTTTCTTTCTCTGTGCTTAAAAGTTCTATATCTTTCTCTATTGAATGGTAACGGTCAATCATTGTAGGGTCAACACCGACTTCAAGGTCAGTCTGTGTCCCCATTGATGAACCTGCGGTCTTTGTTTCAATCCTTGTTGCAGACCTTATCTTGCCCCCGGCAATAAGCCCTCTTTTGCCGTGTACCAGTACATTGTCCTGTGAAACAACATCACTGTGCATAATGGCATCTGTAATAATCTTGCCCCCGCTTGTTACTTTAGAACTTTCTATAAAGTTCGATATAACGTCACCTTTTGCCTGCATATTGCCTTTGCCCATGCCCTGTATGCCCCTTTTAAGTACAATCTTGCCGCCTGCAATAAGGGATGCGCCTTCTACAGCGCCATTAACCGTTATATCGCCTGTTGCCTTTACAGTATACCCTGTAAGTACATTGCCTTTAACCTCAACACTGCCATCATAATCAATATCGCCTGTTGAAGGACCTACATCAGCGGGTACTTCATAAACATTTGAAACAAAAACTGTGTCATCTACAAGGGTAACATTGCCAGAAACATCAGAATACATTTCAAGCTTATCATCTGAAAGGTGTATATTCTTACCATGCTTTAATGAAAGGTGTGTAACCTTTACAGGGTTTAGCGGCATGCCAAGTACATCTGTGCCATCAGTGCCCCTTTCCTCCGGTGTAAGCTTTGCAAGAAGCTGCCCTTCTTTAACACGCTCAATCATATCAAGCTTGTGGAAGTTTACGCTGCCGTCCTCCGCCATCTGTGGCGTACTTGTTTTATCTGCATCAAAGAAATACTCAATACTTGCATTCCTGCCCTGTACTGGCGGCTGTGCCTTTGCTATAAGTATATCTGTACAATAAAGCCTGCCTTTAAGAGCTATTTCTATATTCTTTTCAATAATGCCATATTTAACACCATTCTGTTTTACTAAATCAAGTAAATCATCTTTGCTAATACGTTTCCCATCATTTGAAGGCGGGTAAAGCCGGAGTTTCGCCATATACCTGTCACCACTTGTTGTAATCAGGGCATATTCATTTTCCGGCAACCTTGCGCCATCAATAACTTTTATATAAGCATTGGCTTTTTTCGCCGCTGCATCAATAAATTCTTTAATAAGGGAAAGGTCTATATCGTTATACTGCTTTTTAACAAGATAAGTTAAAATATCGTCATTTTTTAATGGAAGCCCGCCATCAACAGCAGGGTATGATTTAAGATATACCCCGTCATTTCTATGCACAAGCTGGAAAAATGCGTTTCTTTTCATCCATAACGCCCTCTTTCTGTTACAATATAATATATATGTTACTGTAAAACGGTGTAACCGTGAATAGTAACATAAGCACAAACAATAATGTCTGTGCTTATATATTCCAAATTCCAAATACTCCCATGTTTTCTTTCCCCAGTTTCTCTTTCATCTTCTTCAGTGATTTTGTATGCAGCTGCGAAACACGTGATTCTGACACACCAAGGATATTGCTGATTTCTTTCAGTGTCAGCTCTTCAAAATAATAAAATGCAATGACCTTTTGTTCATTTTCATTAAGCTCATTTATTGCTTCTGCAAGCATACGCTTAAGCTCCTGGCGCTCAACTACCTTTTCAGGCTGTTCAAACCTTGGCTTATTGCCAGCTTCTGCCCTTATTTCGCTTCCCTGTTCAAGATACTCATCAAGTGAAACAAGGTTTGCTATCTGTGTCTGGTTAAGAAGGCCCTCAAGCTCTGTTTCTGATATCCCGAGTTCCTTTGCAAGTTCTTTATTTGTTGCGCTGCGTCCATTCTTTGTTTCAAATTCCTGTATGGCCTGGTCAAGTTTCTTCTGTTTCTGGCGGAGTGTCCTTGGTATCCAGTCCATTTTCCTTATCTGGTCAAGTATGGAACCTCTTATACGGACGCTTGCATATGTTTCAAATTTAACACCTTTAGTAAGCTCAAATTTATCAATGGCATCTATAAGCCCAAAAATGCCATATCCTGCTAAATCATCATATTCAACAGTATATCCAAGATATATCCCAAGCCTTCCTGCCACAATTTTAACAAGCCCTGAATATTCTATAATTAACTGTTCCCTTATTTTAGGATTTCTGGTACGTATATATTCTTCCCATAAACTATTTCTGCTATTTTCATCCATAGAACAGCTGCACCCTTTCTACCGGTTTTTATGGATTATTCCCAAATTCACCAGGGGATATGTTATCCCCGATATCAATATCCTCCTGTTCTGCCCCAGGTTCTGTTTCTTCATGTTTCATAACTGTATTAATATCTTTAACCTGTCCTATTATCCTTTTTGCAATACATCCTATTATGTAAAAAACTATAAGTGTTGCCAAAAGGACTTCTAATGCACGGACTGTTTCTATATCCCTCACTATGCATACAACAGACACTACTGCTCCTGCAAAGAGGGTAATAATTTTTGGAATAACATCTGTTTTCACAAAAAAGCCTCCCATGATGTAAATCATATAGTCCTTATTGATTTCCCTACTGCCTTTATTACAAAATCCCCGGTTTCGGGGTAAAATTCAACTGTACGCCCGAAATTAAGCCCTGTATCTTCTGCAAGTATACGTATGCCAAGGGAATTCAGCTTTGACTTAACGGCTTCTACATTCCGCTGTCCTACCTTAAGCATGTCATTATTGGAACTGAATGCAAACATCTGCGCCCCGCCGGCAATCTTTGCTGTAAGCATCTGCCTTTTTGCACCTGCCTTTGTAAGCATCTGTATAAGCTGGTCTATCCCCGTATCTGCAAACTTGGCTTTATTCTGGTTCTGCCTTACTTTGGTACTGTCCGGCAGCATAACATGTACCAGCCCCGCTATCTTCGTAGTCTTATCATATAAAGCAACCCCTACACATGAGCCAAGCCCAAGTGTAGTTATTGCATCTGGCGAACGGCATATATTTAAATCCGCCATCCCGACTTTAATCATATTTGCCATTTCTCATCACCTATACCCCTATACTTATATAGTATGCTACATTCCAAGTGAATGAAGCATCTTCTTATATGACTCAATGGTAGGTATAAGTATAAAATAGCCGCTTATATCTACATCCAAGTCTTTAAACCTTGACTCTATCAATAGTGCCTTATCCCCCATCTTGCCAAATTCAATGGCGGGGACACTTAATATGGCTCCTGCCATATCTACTGCAAGATATGGCACAGATGAAGTAATAAGCATATTAGTCAGGGAAGAAATAGATGATAAATAAGAACCTGCAATGATATTCCCAATTTCTTTTAATGCAGACTCCTCTATCTCATTAAACCCTCCTGTAGATGGTGACGGTGGCTGCCCGCATCCCATAAGCTGGTTTACAAGCATATGCGCTGCTGAACTTTCAAGTACAAACAGCATCATGCCATCAACATTACCTTCAAGGGAAAGTAAAATACCTGCAACTAAAGTTTCTGCACCACCTATAATCTCTGCAAGCTCATTAAATTCAAGAAGTGCAACATTAGGGACATTCATGTCAATACGTGCATTAATCAGCTGGGATAATGCAGTAGTTGCATTACCGGCTCCTATGTTGCCAATCTCTGTCAGGACATCTAATTCTAAAATCTCATTATCTGGTTTTTGCATAATAATCCCCCATACCGCCTTTGGCGGCCCAAATAGCAGGCAGGCTGTAATTGCCACAAGCTATACCACATCTTTACTTTCCCTGCCAACAATTACAGCCGAAATATTAAGTAAAGAAATCAGGCCATTACCGTGTTTGCCTACACCACTCAGATACTGTATAAGAGGGTCTGACGGGTCTGATGTATTTGCCTTGTCTATGGAATTGCCCGTCAATGTAACTACTTCCTTTACCTCATCTACAATTATGCCTATTGCAGACTGCTGTTCAAGCTTAATTATAATAATACGTGTGGCATTTGTATATTCATCAGGCTCAAGACCGAATTTAAGGCGCAGGCTCATTACAGGGATAATCTCACCACGCAGGTTTATAACACCTTTAAAGTAATGCTGTGCTTTTGGCACCCTTGTAATCCTCTGGTTCCTTACAATATTATCAACATATTTAATATCTATGCCATACTGCTCTGTTCCAAGGCGGACTACTATATACTGCTTGCCTTCACCGGCTATTTCAAGATTCTGTACGTCACTTATTTCTTCCATCGCTTCTACCTCCCTTATACCAGTGCATTTACTTCAAGAATTAAAGCAATTTCGCCATCTCCAAGGATTGTAGCACCGCCTATCATCTTGCTGCAATTAATATAACTGCCTATTGATTTAATAACGATTTCCTGCTGCCCGATAAGGTTATCAACAACAAGCCCTGCAAGCTTATTGCTTTTCTTGACAATTACAACTGTAAGGCTTTCAACCTCATTGCCGCTTGCTTCAATATCAAGTATCTGGTCAAGACGTATAAGCGGGATAACTGTCCCCCTTAAATTAATAACTTCTTTGGTCTGTACATACTTAATATCAGATACAAGTACATCTTCTATTGTTTCAATGCTGCCTAATGGTATAGCGTATTTTTCAGGGCCAAGTTCAACCATAAGTGCCTGTATAATTGCAAGTGTAAGCGGAAGCCTTATTATAAAGCTGCTGCCTTCACCCATAACAGACTTACATTCAATATTGCCGCCAAGCCCTTCAATCTTTGTTTTAACAACATCAAGCCCTACGCCCCTGCCTGATACATCTGTAATCTTTTCTGCTGTAGAGAAGCTAGGCCTGAACAGAAGGTCAATAAGTTCTTTATCAGACATATTCTCAGCCTGTTCAGGTGTAATTGTACCTTTTTCAATAGCCTTGTTCCTTACCTTTTCAACATTAATTCCTGCACCATCATCACGTACTTCTATATTAACATTATTACCATCCTGGTATGCATCAAGGTAAATATTACCTATCTCCGGCTTGCCAAGTGCAATACGTTCTTCATTATCCTCAAGCCCGTGGTCAGCGGAATTTCTTAAAAGATGCTGGAGAGGGTCGCCGATTTCATCAATAACTGTACGGTCAAGCTCTGTTTCCTCACCAGTCATATGGAGTTCCATCTTCTTATTAAGCTTCTTGCTCAAATCCCTTATCATACGTGGGAAACGGTTTACTACATTCTCAATAGGTACCATCCTTACCTTCATAACTGATTCATGGAGGCTTGTTGTTACACTTTCAAGATACTCAATCTGCTCATTAAATGCAGCGTCACTCTTTGTATCTTCTTCTGTGGAATTTATTGATACAAGCCCGTTCTTGGCTATAATAAGCTCACTTACAAGGTTCATAAGCACATCCAGCTTCTCAATATCCACACGGACTGTACGCCCTACAGCCGGTTTTGCAGCTGTCTTTTTGGCCTGTGCAGGCTGTGCTGTTTCAGCTGGCTTTGCGGCTGTCTTTGCCTGGGCTGGCTGCTGTTTTGCAGTTTCCTTTGGCTTCTCCTGTTCCTTTGGTTCTTCCTTAGCTGGTTCAGGTTCAGGCTTTGCTTCCGCTGGTGTATCAAGCGTGGCATCAAACGGCCCTACAATGGCCTCCTTTACTTCTGAAACATTCTCGACTGCTGCTTTTACAGTTTCAAGGCTCTCTTTTGTAAAGTATATAAGGCTGAAATCCATTTCAAATTTCTCATCCTCAATGTCCTGTACATCAGGTACAGCCTTGATAACTTCACCAAGCTCTTCTAATGCCTTAAATACAAGGAATGCCCTTGCTGCTTTAAGGATACATGACTCCTGCAAGTAAACTGTCACACCAAAGATATTCTGTCCCTGTGCTTTTGCCTTGTCAAATGTATTCTTCTCATAATCTGAGATATGTATACCTGCATATTTAGCACCGCCATCTGCTGCTTCCCCGCCACCAGCTGGTGCTTCCTTTTCCGCCGGCCTGGCAGCTGCCCCCGGGTCTTCCTTTCCTGTTGCGGCTGCTGCAATGCTGTTAAGGGTATTGACAATTTCTTCATTATCCTCTGTACCCTCATCAGCAGTTTCAAGTATATTGGCAAGATAGCCTTCAAGGGCATCAAGCCCCCGGAACAGCACATCCACCAGTTCTGACTTAACAGTCATATTGCCGCTTCTTACTTCCTGGAACACATTCTCCATATCATGGGTAAGACGCTGCATACGCTTATAGCCCATTGTACCTGCCATACCCTTTAATGAGTGGGCAGCACGGAAAATCTCGTTAATTGTGTCCATGTTCTCAGGCTCCTGCTCCAATATCATAAGCTGGTCGCTAAGAGTCTGTAAATGTTCTTTTGTTTC
>DKYP01000127.1:0-7493 GCA_002499945.1 Lachnoclostridium sp. UBA7097 | reverse complement strand
AGTCTGTAAATGTTCTTTTGTTTCATCAATAAAAATCTCAAGATACTGGCTTACATCCATTTATAACACCCCCACGTGTTTTGTAATAGCATCTGCAATGCCTTTTAAAGTAACTACTTCGTCTACTGCGCCAGTGTCAGCAAGTGCCTTTGGCATGCCATACACTGTACAGCTTTCTGCATCCTGCCCGATAACATATACCTTATTGGTCTTTTCAAGCTGGAGGATACCCTGGGTGCCATCTGCCCCCATTCCTGTCATTACAACACAGGTTATTTCATCAAAGGAAGTTTCCATTAAAGACTCATACATTATGTCAGCGCATGGTTTAAGCCCGTTTCTTGCTGCCTCTTTCCTTACAGTTACAACATGTTCGTTCGTGTTCTTCTCCGCAAGGCGCATCTGTGACCCGCCTTTTGCAATATAAACAGTCCCCTTCTGTAAAATATCACCGTCTGCTGCTTCCTTAACAGTAATCTTGCTTAATTCATCAAGCCTTTTGCTTAGGGACGCTGTAAACCCCTCTGGCATATGCTGTACAATAAGGACTGGTGCATCAAGGTTCTTTGGCAGGAACGGTATTACATACTGGAGTGCCTTAGGCCCGCCTGTAGAACATGCAAGTGCCACCAGTTTCTTTGCAGCCTTGCCTGCTGGTACTTTAGAGTGGTTGGTCCTGTCAGAAATACCCCCGGGTGCTACACGCATTGCACTGCTGTCCATTGTTTTCTTAGGAAACGTCCCTGCTGCAGCTGTATGTTCCGGGACTGTCCCTGCAGGCTTTGCAATATGGGCACGGAGTCTTTTCTTGACATCTTCATTTGAAGTTTCCGAAGTACGCAGCCCTATTGCTGCATACAGCATCTCAACAAGCCTCTGGCCAAATGACGGGCCTTTTGCTTCTGAAAGGCTGTCAGGCTTGGTTATAAAGTCAAAGGCACCCAGTTCAAGTGCCTGTATGGTTTCCTTTGCACCTTCCCTTGCAATCGTACTTACAATTACAACCCTTTCCTTGCGCCCACGTTTATTAAGTTCCCTTAAGAACTCAATGCCATTCATCTTAGGCATATTGATATCTAAAACTATGGCATCAAACTTCCCGCCAGCCTCTAATATCCTTAAGGCATCTTCACCATTTACTGCATACTTGTCATTATGTAATTCCTCATCTGAATTTATTATATCAGATATTGTTCTTCTCATAAGTGCAGAATCATCAACAACCAAAATATTTTTCATTATAATCCCCCTGGTCCGTATTTTCTATATTCCCTGTCTTTCAAGCCAGAACCCATAATGTATTATTTGTTCCCGCTGCTGTTCTGTTATCCCAAGATATTTAAGCCTTATGTCAAAAACATCTTTTATGTTCACAAACTGCCCTGAATATACTACCTGGCATATTACAGGAAAAGCTTTTTTATTATTATATCCCCCGAAATTAAGGACACAGAACAGGTATTCCCCTTTTTCAAATAATTGTTTAGAGGTAAACCTTATACCACCACCACTTATATCTGCCAGCGCCTCCTGTTTAAAACCAGAAAGGCCTGCCAGGCTTTTTTTAACTTCTTCCCATTCTTTATTAATAATATCATGTACCTGTGCTTCCTGTAAAACAGAATATGCAAAAAATGAGTGGCACGGGTATCTCTGGTAACGTCTTCTCTGTACCCTCTGCACAGGTGAAACTATTCTTACCGTATAATAACTGCACCCGTTTTCATTACTGCCCTGGATATAGTACGCATTGCATCTGTAGACTTTATTCAGGTTATAAATATCAAGGATATAACACTCATGCTTTTTAAGGGCTGTCCCCTCTTCACTATTATCACTGCATGTAACAATAATCTCTGAATCTGAAAGTATTTTATGCAGCTGGCATTTACACACCCTGTTCTTTTCCATATCATCATTTCCTGGCTGGAAAAGGCATTTATAAAATATTACCTTGCTTTCATTGCTTACAAGTTCTTCAAGCATATAATCCCTCTTTTACCTGTTATGGTTTTTAAGTATCTTTGTAAATATGCCTGACAAGCCGCCACCCGAAGGGGTTATGCGCCTGCCACTCCTGTTTTCAAGTATGGCTGCAAGTTCCTGTATTGCCCTGGAAGAAGGCGCATTTGGGAACGCAAGGGAAACCGGGCGCTGTTTCATAACGGCCTTCTGTAAATAGCTGTCATATGGCACAGCCCCCATATAATCCATTTCCATTTCAAGGAACTTCCCAACTACGGAATTAAGCTTATCAAAAAGTTCCCTTCCCTCTTCCCGGTTCTGTGTCCTGTTGCCAAGCAGGCGTATTTTCAATGAATCTTTATTATAACCATCCTGGGTTTTAAGCGTTTTCAACAATACATAAGCGTCTGTGATAGATGCCGGTTCCGGAGTGGCTACAAGCAGTATCTCCGCACTGGATAAAATCATCTCCATAACATTGTCAGAAATCCCTGCACCTGTATCAATAATTATAATATCTGCTATACTGTCAAGCTGGTACATGGCATTTACCAGTATCCTCAGCTGGCTGCCATCAAGGTTTGTCAGTTCATGTATGCCTGACCCGCCTGATACAAACCCTATATTGCCAGGGCCTTTTGTAATGATTTCACTTACATTCCTTCCCCTTAGTATAACGTCTGACAAGTTATACTGCGGTCTTATGCCAAGCATGACTTCTATATTAGCAAGCCCGAAGTCTGCATCAAGTATAACTACTTTTTTCCTGAGCCTGCTAAACTGTATTGCCAGGTTTAAAGATATATTCGATTTGCCTACCCCTCCCTTACCACTTGTAACAGTAATAACCCTTGCAAGGTGCTCCTGCCTGTTTTGCTTTTTTACTAAATTCCTTAACTGCTCTGCCTGGTCCATCAGCTATTTCCTCCAAGAAGCTGTTTTGCAATTTTCTGGGCATCAATTTTACTTATATCATTAGGAACATTCTGCCCCTCTGTAACATACGAAAGGGGTGCTCCTGTCAATATATGGATATTAAACATATTTCCTATTTTATCTGTTTCATCAAGCTTCGTAAAGATTAAATTATACTTGCATATCTCTGAATATATGCTTGTTATCCTTACTAAATCCTGGTACTTTGTTGTTGCACTTAATACAAGGAATATCTCCCGCTCACTTTCAGGAACAGTCTTTAAAAGCTGGACAAGGTCCTCTTTCTGTTCTTCATTATTATGTGAACGCCCGGCTGTATCCACCAGCACAAGGTCATACCCATGCTGTTCATCCCTGAGCTTTGCAAGCTCTTCTGCCGCATAGACAACATTAAGTGGTATCCCCAGTATATTTGCATAAACCTTAAGTTGTTCAACTGCGGCAATCCTGTATGTGTCTGAAGTAACCAGTGCAACATTGGATTTATTAGCAAGCTTCATCATTGAAGCAATTTTTGCAATAGTAGTTGTCTTGCCAACACCTGTAGGCCCTATAAAGAATATATACTTTGTATACTTTGTCTTAAGGTCTATAAGATGCGGTGAACCTATTTTTAATACAATCTTCTGGTAGACACCTGCCAGTATATTGTCAAGTGTTGAATTATGCCCCAGTGTCCCCTCTATCTCCTCTATAATCTGGTTTACATAGGACTCTTCAACCTCATTCTGCATAAGCTGTTTACGTATTAAATCAAGATAAGCCTGGTTTTTGTCAACAACCCTTTCTTTTTCATCTTTCTCTTCTTCCCTGCTTAGTGTCATCTGCTTTTCAAGCAAATCCTGTAATGTATTAAGCTTCTGCTCAATACCGCTGCTGTCCTCTTTATCTGTATCCTCCCCTGGTTCATCTTCAAGAATCTGGCTGCTCTTTAAAAGCCTCTCCCGCTCTGCTTCTTTCTGTGCTGCTTTGGAGTCAGGTGCCGGGGCAAACTGGTTTTCATTAAGCGCCTGCTGGAGTTTGCTGAAATCTGGCACTTCTTCTTCCTTTTTTACAACTGTATTTTCTTCTTTTTTCTGGATTTCATCGATGGCAGCTGTAACCTCAAATGATGGCCTTTTGAAGAATTTAAATATTCCATGCGGGTTTACTTCCTTGGTATTCATAATTGAAATTCCCCCGCCAAGGTCTGCCTTGGCAAGCGATATAGCCTCTTCTTCCGTTTTTCCAATATATTTTTTAATTATCACTATACTGTCACCATCCCTATAGATTGTAATTCAACATCAGGTGCTATTTCATTGTATGATATAACAGTTAAATCCCTGAATTGTTCTGATGTAATCTTCTTAAAATACATACGTACAATAGGTGAAGTTACTATAATAGGGTTTTTGCCCAGTTCTTCCATTTTTTCTACCTCATCCCTCACTGAATTTAGTATATCCTGCATCTTTTCAGGTGCAAGGTTTATATATGCCCCCTGCTCGGTCTGCTTGACAGAACCCATAATCTCCTGTTCTATCTTAGGGTCAAGTGTAACCACGCTTGTCATCTCATTAGAAGGGAAATATTTATTTGAAATAGCACGCTTTAAGCTCTGGCGTACATATTCAGTAAGCACATCTGTATCCCTTGTAGTTGTTGCATTATCTGCAAGGGTTTCAAATATTGTAACAAGGTCCCTTATTGAAATACCTTCCCTTAAAAGGTTCTGTAAAACCTTCTGTATCTCGCCGACACCAAGGAGTTTAGGCACAAGTTCTGATACAAGCGTTGTGTTTGCCTCCTGTACATTGTTGATAAGGTTCTGCACATCCTGCCTTGTAAGCAGTGTATCAATATTGTTCCTTACAACTTCTGTAAGATGTGTTGCAATAATTGACGGCGGGTCAACAACTGTATATCCAAGTGACTCGGCGCGTTCCCTCTGTGACTCTGTAATCCAGATTGCCGGCAGGTGGAATGACGGTTCAAACGTAGGTATACCAGTAATTTCTTCTTCTACATACCCCGGGTTCATTGCCATATAATGGTCAAATAAAATCTCGCCTTCGCTTACAGGCACACCTTTTATTTTAATAAGATACTGGTTAGGGTTAAGCTGTATATTATCCCTTAAACGTATCATAGGCACGACACAGCCAAGTTCAAGCGCAATCTGCCTTCTTATCATAACAACCCTGTCTAAAAGGTCGCCGCCCTGGTTTACGTCTGCAAGCGGGATAATACCATATCCAAACTCCAGCTCTATAGGGTCAACCTGTAAAAGTGACACAACATTCTCCGGACGCCTTATCTCCTCAGCAGATTCTTCTTCCTCACCAACTTCTTCTTCAATGGATGCTTCTTCCATGGAAGCTTCAATAGCCCTTCCTGCAATTATAAATAATATTGCATATATAAGACAGAGTAATGTTGACAGCGGTGTGGCAATACCAAGGAAAGCCATACTGCCGCCAACTATGTAAAGTACCTTTGGAATTGAGAAAAGCTGTGTTATAAGTACATTTCCAAGGTCTGCTTCTTTGGAAACCTTGGTGACAAGTATACCAGTTGAAAGCGATATAAGAAGTGAAGGTATCTGGCTTACAAGGCCATCACCTATGGTAAGTATGGTATACTTTGAAAGTGCATCTGTTATTTCAAGCCCCTGCATAACAACACCAAGCACAAGGCCGCCCACAAAGTTTATAACAGTAATGATAAGGCCTGCCATTGCATCTCCCTTAACATACTTTGTAGCACCGTCCATAGCCCCGAAGAATGATGATTCATCCTGTATCTTCTGGCGTCTTTCCTTTGCCTGGTCATCATTTATTGCACCTGTATTTAAATCAGCGTCTATTGCCATCTGTTTACCTGGCATTGCATCAAGTGTAAACCTGGCTGTAACTTCTGATACACGTTCAGAACCTTTATTGATAACAACAAACTGGATAATTACCAGTATCATAAATACAATTACACCGACAACAAGATTGCCGCCGCCCACAAACTGCCCGAATGTTTCTACAACATTGCCGGCATAGCCTGTAAGCAGGATATTCCTTGTAGAACCTACGTTAAGCGACATCCTGAAAAGCGTTGTCATAAGCAGCAGTGTAGGGAATGATGACATATTAAGCGCTTCCTTTGAGAAAAGTGCATTAAACAGTATAATCATTGCTATACTTATATTAAACAATATTAATATATCAAGTAATAAAGTTGGGATTGGTACAATAAGAAATATAACTGGTACCAATATGTACAATCCAAGAAGTAAATCCTGCCTTTTCATCAGAAAACCATACCTTTCATAACTTACCTTTTATATTATAAACATAAGCAAGAACCTCTGCCACCATCTGGTACAGTTCAGGAGGTATCTGTGCCCCCACATCTACATTATGGTATAACATTCTTGCTAATGGTTTGTTCTCTACTATCTCTATATCATTCTCATTTGCAACATCTTTTATCTTTGCTGCAAGGAAATCAGCACCTTTTGCAACTACTATTGGCGCTTCATATTTCTCTTTATCATAAAGAATTGCAACAGCAAGGTGCGTAGGGTTTGTAATTACAACATCTGCCTGTGGCAGTGCATTCATCATACGCCTTTGTGATGCCTGCTGCATACGTGCCCTCTGCTGGCTCTTAATCTTAGGGTCACCTTCTGCATTCTTATATTCATCCTTAACTTCCTGTTTGGTCATCTTCATGTCTTCATGGAACTTCCATTTGCGGTAACGCCAGTCTGCTACAGCCACTATAAAAAAAATTATACTAATCCTTATCCCGATATCTATAACAGTATTGCCTATAAGCTCTATTGCCTGGAAAAGCGTATAAGAATACATATTAAGTACCATGGCCCATTTGTCTTTTAAAAAATCATATACCACATATGTAAGCACTGCAATTTTAACAAGTGAAATAATAAGGTCCACAATCTTGTCTTTGGAAAAAAGGCGTTTCATGCCGCTTATTGGGTTAAACTTGTTAAAATTTGGTTTCATTGGTTCAAATGAAACCTGCCACTTTACCTGTACAAGCTCAGATATAAAAACTGTGGCAAATGAAAATACCAGAAACGGGATTAATGTAATAATTATAATCTGGAATACACTTCCCATAAGTGAACACGCAAGCTGTAGTGTAAATTCATTATCTGTGTATTTTGTAATGCCCGAATACAGGTAATTGTAACTCATCAGGAAACGTTCCCCGACAAATCCGACAAATAATTTTATTACTATGAAAAATATTAACAGCGACGAGGCTGTGGTTATCTCCCTGCTCTTTGCTGCCTGCCCCTTCTTACGGGCGTCAGAAAGCTTTTTAGCGGTAGGTTCTTCTGTTTTTTCACCGCCTTCACCATCTTTAGCAAAGAGCTGTAAATCGTATCTAAATGAATACATAAAATCCCACCGTTACTGAAAACTTATAAAAAGTTAATAAATTTTTTATAACTTATAAAACTCTTATGTTCCATTCCTGCTTCAACGTGTATACTTTTGTCAAATTCCGGCTACTCGCAGTCATGATGTGTCCACCATGCACATTGTACACTCCACAGGCGTGAATTCCTGGCTAACGTACCAGTA
>DKYP01000043.1:61648-61839 GCA_002499945.1 Lachnoclostridium sp. UBA7097 | reverse complement strand
GCAGAAACAGCAAGTGGAAGCAGCCCTTCATTCTTTAAAAGGACTATCCCCTCTGCTGCAAGTTTCCTTGCAAGCTTTCCGTTTTTAATTTCACGTTCTGTATGCTCTTTACTCAATGTACCACTATAAAATCTGTTTATTGTTTTCATTATTTACCCCATCTCTGCATATATTTTATAAAAAATATTATC
>DKYP01000043.1:61174-61403 GCA_002499945.1 Lachnoclostridium sp. UBA7097 | reverse complement strand
TATATTTTATAAAAAATATTATCTTTATTAAAAATATCCATAGCTGCTTTTTATACAAAAACAGAAACTATGGATATCTTTTTATAAAAAGTTATATAACCCCTATTCCTTAACACCACCAAGTGTAATACCTGCAATTATATATTTAGAAAGGAACAGATATACAAGAATAATTGGCACAATAGCTATCAGAATCATCATGTATATTTTGCCCATGTCAAAGTTCATA
>DKYP01000043.1:0-60813 GCA_002499945.1 Lachnoclostridium sp. UBA7097 | reverse complement strand
TGCAGGAACGAAATAGTTATTCCATGAACCGACAAATGAGAATATTGCCTGTACTGCAATTGCCGGCTTCATAATTGGAAGCACAATCCTGTTAAATGTCTTAAACTCCCCGCATCCGTCAATCCTTGATGCTTCAACAAGTGATAATGGAAGTGATGACTGCAGGTAACTGTACATAAAGTAAAATACAGATGGTGAAGCAATGGATGGAATAATAAGGGGAAGCAGTGAGTCATACATCCCCATATTAGTAACCAGGCGCAAGAACCCCATTGCTGTAACCTGTGTTGGCATTACAAGGATTGCCATTATAAAAGTAAATGCTATTTTCTTTAATTTAAAATCATATGCATACAGCCCATATGCTGTTAGTGCTGAAAAATATGTACAAATTGCAGCTGAACAGCCAGAAACTATAAGGCTGTTTAAAATACCCCTAAGCATTGGGAAAGTACCATCATTTGCAACACTCATAAAATTCTTTATAAAGTGGCTGCCAGGAAGTGCCGAAAACCCCTTCTGCAAGTCTGCATGTGAGCGTGTTGAATTAACTATTAATATATAGAAGAAGAACAGGCACATAAATGAGAGTATTACAAGTACCACATGTGCAATAACGGTACGCAGGTGGTTTGCTTTTTTTGATTTCATAAACTATCCCCTCCTTTTTGCTCTTTTTGCTTTTCTTGCAGCAGCTTTTGAACCATCAGGGTCATCATTATTTGTCATGCGGTATACAAAGAAGCATAATATACCACTGACGATAAACAGGTAAACAGATAATGCTCCTGCCATACCATAGTTCTTACTCTTTAAATGGCTGTTAAGGAACATAATAAGTGTCATTGATGTACGGTCCGGGCTTCCCTGTCCATTTGTCAGAATCTGTGGAACATCAAACATCTGCAGGCCGCCAATTATAGAGTTAACAAGTGTATAAGCAAGAATCGGGCGTATCAGTGGAAGTGTAATTTTAAAGAACCTCTGTATACTGTTACAGCCATCAATTTCAGATGCCTCAAATATATCCGGGCTGATACCCATAATTGCTGCCATAAGCATTATTGTTGTATTACCAAACCACATAAGGAAGTTCATAAGGCCAACCAGTGACCTTGTTCCAAATACCGAGCCCATAAAATCAATGGGTTCTTTGGTAATGCCTATTGATGTTAAAATACCATTAATTGGCCCGTTTGTTGAGAACAATGTAAAAAACAACATTGCAAACGCTGATGCCATAATCAGGTTTGGAAGGTATATAACTACCTTAAAAAACTGCTGTCCACGGATTTTAAGACGTGCATCTACAAACCACGCTGCAAGTACAAGTGCTATGACAATCTGCGGTATAAACCCTATAATCCATAAAATAAAAGTATTTGCTGCATATTTAAGCATATCTGATGCCAGCAGGCTTGAATAATTTTCCATTCCTACGAAATTCGGACCGACTTCTTTAATCCCTGAACGGTAGTATTCATAAAAGCTGTACCTTATTGTATCCGCCAGGGGAATAAAAGAAAAAATGAAAAAGCTTACGAAAAACGGAAGAATAAAAATATATCCCCACTTTGAATAACTAACTCTTTTATGTTTCACAAAGCACCACTCCTTTCATTCTTTTTCAGTTGGAATATCACCAATCTTTATTACAGGCAGGGCACTGGCATTTTAAATAAACCATGCCCTGCCACATGCTGTAATTATGGCCACTGTATCTCTGTAATTTCAGGATAGCGCTCTATTATTGCTGTCTCAAAATTTGCCTTAGCTTTATCAAAATCAACATTACCCTGGAAATAATCACTAAATGCATTCTGGATTAATTCAACACAGCCCTGGTCATAAGCCGAAAGAGGGGCTATAACAATCTTCTCTGCAACAGGTGCAAAGTATTCAAAAGAATTCTGTCCGCCAAGGAATTTAGAAGCATATGTTTTGCTGTCTTTAGCAGCTTCTGCCATACCGCTCTTTGTATTTGTATAGTCTAAGTAATTTTTAGAAATTTTTAAGAGATTATCCTTATTACCAGTTACTGAAAGTATAATATCCTTAACAAGTGTTGGATTGTCTGTACCTGTACATGCATGTACATATGAACCGCCCCAGTTATATTCCTGTGGAGGGTTTGTAACAGCCCATACGCCATCTCCGCCATCCCAGTTAGGCTTTAAAGTAAAGTCAATGCCCCATGCCGGGAAAAGGAAGGCAAATACTTTTGACTTTGAACCCATTGCCTTGTTCCAGTCATCATTCCACTGTCCTTTAACAGTTTTATCAAAATAAGCAGCATCAAGCCATTCCTTAGAAGTACTTATCCAGTCCATAATCTTCTGGTCAACTTTAATAACTGTTTCACCTGGTTTAACCCAAGGTTCTGAAATGCTGTTGCCATAGAGACGGAATGTATCTGCATAAGAAGAGAATGTAAAATATCCCTTTGCTTTCAATTCTTCTGCTGTCTGTTTTAATGTATCCCAGTCTTTTACCTTTTCACCAACTTTTACAGGGTCATCTGTACCAAATACCTCTTTTGCAATATCACGCCTGTAAACAAGAAGCCCTGGGCAGCACTGCCATGTAGAACCCCTCTGCACGCCATTCACATCAGAAGCTGTTACCTTTGTAAAGTCATACTGGTCTGCAAGGTCTGCATCAGGGTCAATGCCAAGGTCTTTAAGTGGCATTGCAACATCTGCATCTGCATCTGTATACTTATTTACATAATCAGTTTCTGTTAAAAAGATATCAACCTTATCATCTGCTGCAGCATCTGCCTGGTTAAGCAGAGCTTCATCAAGTTTCTGCTGGTACACACCGTCCTGGTTTGGATTTATAATCCAGTGGATTTCCGTTCCGTCCTTTAAAGTAGTTACTGTTCCATCCTTAGAAGTCTTCTTAACTTCCGGGTAAACTGCACATACCCTTTTCATAAACTCATCATTCCAGCTGTACACATTGATTACTTTGCCTTCCTCTGTGTTACTGCCAGAATCTGCCTGTTGTTTACTAGAAGCATTGTTTCCGTCAGAACTTGTGCTTCCACAGCCTGCCAGCGTCCCGACAGCTAAAGCTGTCATTAATGCCATACTAATGTACTTTTTTTTCATAAGAATTCCTCCTCTTATTTATATTTTTTTATTGCTCTTTCTGTATTATATTATAGTTCTTTTTATATACCATTTTATACTAAATACATTTTATAAATATCAAAATCATGCTGTAATTTACTGGCATTATTTTTATGAAATTTCTAATATAATCTCTGTCTGCTCTGTAAGCATTTCTTCAGGAATATAATTTCCTTCAATTTCATGTCCATTGACAACAAGTTTTTTACAGCCTGTTTCTGCATGTCCTTTATTGCTTACAGTTATATGCAGGTGTTTTCCCCTGAAATCTTTGTTAATTTCAAAGCTTTCCCATTCCTTTGGAACTGCTGGCTCAATTTTTAACCCGTAAAAATCAGGACGCATCCCTAAAATTCCTTCCACACAGCCTGTCATAATTGTAGATGCTGTACCTGTAAGCCAGTGTACATGGGAACGTCCAAAATGCTGGCTGTCCTTTCCCTCTGTAAACTGTCCATAACAATATGGTTCCAGTTTACGGGTTTCTGCCCTGTCATTCTGTGCTGCAGGGGCATTTTCCATAAAATATGTAAATGCGCGCTCCCCATGCCCACGGAGTGCTTCTGCCAGTATAATCCAGCCCTGTGACTGTGAAAAGATACCAGAGTTTTCTTTGGTCCCGGCATTATATATAACAGCAAGTGCCCCGTCAAACGCATGTTTATGGTAAGGAGGTTCCATTAAAGCTGCCCCGTATTCTGTATTTAATATTTTGTATACCATATCAAGCGCAGCATCTGCCTGGCTATCCGTGGCAAGACCACTGATTACTGCCCAGCTCTGTGGGTTAAGCCACATATTTGCCTCAGGGTCAGTACGTTTTCCTATTACCTCCCCATTCTCTGTAATGCCGCGTATAAACCTGTCCTCATCCCAGCAAAGTTTCTGTATAGTTTTTCCAAGTTCCTCCTGTCTTTCATTAAGATACCCTGTATAATCTTTGTCCCCTTTATACTCTGCAAACTTCTTCATAAGCGACATAGCCAGATATAACTGGAATGCTACAAAAGAAGATTCACCCTCTTTGCCAAGGCGCAGGCAGTCGTTCCAGTCAGCATACAGCCCGGCTGGCATTCCATGCCTGCCAAGATGCTCCATTGAAAAATTAATTGCACGTTTTAAATGTTCATATACTGTCCCTTTATCCTTATTGGCAAAAGGGATAACCTCATCTATAAATGAAAGGTTTCCCGATTCAGAAATATATTTATAAACTGTTGGGAAAAGCCATAAAGCATCATCTGCCCTGTATGCAGGATGCCCGGTTTCCTTTACATAAGATGCATCATCTGGTGTATCTTCGTATCCCGGGTTATGTGTAAACTTAACAAGCGGCAGGCCTCCGCCATTATCTACCTGCGCTGAAAGCATAAAACGTATTTTCTCTAAAGCCATTTCTGGTGCAAGATGAATTATCCCCTGTATATCCTGCACAGTATCACGGTATCCATATCCATTGCGCAGCCCGCAATAAATAAAAGAAGCAGCACGTGACCATATAAATGTCATAAAACAGTTATAAGCATTCCATGTATTAACCATAGTATCAAACTCTTCACTTGGTGTTTTCACCTGGAAATGCGAAAGTTTGCCATGCCAGTAAGAAACCAGCTGTTCCAAGTCCTTTTTACATGCCCCTTCTGCATCCTGGTAATTATTGGTTATGTCTTCTGCCTCTTTGCTATCTTTCATGCCAAGTGTAAATGCAATGGCTTTTGTTTCACCTGGTTCTAAAGTAATTACAGCAGAAAGCGCCCCACAGCCATTTTCATTATAATTAAGTGTACCGTCAAGCTTTCCGCAAATTACTCCTTCAGGGTTTCCATATCCATGATACCGTCCAAGGAACTTCTCCCTGTCGCCACAGTATGATGAAACCCCTGCCCCTGACAATCCGAAAAAGCGTTCAGTAACAATCTTGTCATCTACATTTCTACCTTCCCCAATACCATCAAGGTTGCCATGTACAAGCTGGCATATCCTGTTACCACAGAATACAGTTCTTGTAATAAACTGTGAATACTGCAGGTTTACCTGGTCTTGTTCATAATTGCTGTTATTGGTAAATTCCGCATATCCCGTAATAGTTAATTTCCTTGTGGTACTGGAATTATTAGTAATTCCCAGCTGCCATACTTCATATTCTTTATCCAGAGGGACATAATACAGTGCCTCAGAGTGTATGCCACTATAATCCGCTGATATCTTTGTATATGCAGTCCCGTGGCGGCACTCACTCTTGTATTCCTTAAGGTCTTTTCCAACTGGCTGCCAGGAAGCAGACCAGTAATCTTTGCTTTCATTATCACGTATATAAATATAACGTCCCGGCTGGTCAAAATTATTGAAAATATACCTCAAAATCCTGCCATTTGCGCCAGACCTTGCAAAGCTGTAACCCCCGGCATTATTTGAAATAATTGCACCATAAGCAGGTGAACCAAGATAATTAGCCCAAGGGGCTGGTGTTTCTGGATTAGTTATTACATATTCCCGTTTGTCATTATCAAAATAACCAAACTTCATATCCGTCCTCCTTATTAAATATTTTACCTGATTATACATTCTGGCAAGATTTTTATATATCAGACTGTTTAACAAAATATCAGATTTATGATATAACCGGTAAGAAAGTACAAAAAAATGCAATAATACCTTAAATAGACAAAAGGTACTATTGCACCATATAAAAAATATATTAGATTGTGTCCATAGCCATCCCTATATCTTCCCTATCCTGACAGGATAGCTGTTATATGGCTCCTACCTGATTTAATTCGTACATAAGAATTCTCCTTAATAAAAAATCGTATTGTAGACGCAGCAAAGTCCGTCATAATTATTTTGATAACTGTGAGTGACATTTGCTGAAAAGCGTATTGCCTGCTTTTCCGATAACGTGACTTTCTCTCCGTTTATAACCATATCAAGTATATATTCATTCTGTCAACTCGGGCTTACCATTTGATATGTTTCCTAAGCCTTGATTTTGCGGCATTTGACAGGATTGAAAACGCCGTAAAATCGTGCTTAAATGCCACAAATCCCTTGAAACCAAAGCCTTTTCATGCACCTACTTTTCCACCCTTGACATCAACACGACACACTCAACATGATAGCTCTGTCCGAACATATCAAACGGCTGGACTTCTTCCACTTTATACCCTTTTCCACACAAATATTTTAAATCCCTTGCAAGTGTTGCAGGGTCACAGCTTACATATACAATTCTTGCTGG
Source organism: Lachnoclostridium sp. UBA7097 (assembly GCA_002499945.1). GTDB lineage: Bacteria > Bacillota > Clostridia > Lachnospirales > Lachnospiraceae > Butyribacter. Next base: position 54,441 of record DKYP01000043.1, on the reverse strand, counting down.
TTCCATTCCTGCTACTGTTTCTAGCAGTTTTTCATCACAGCCTTTCCGTGGCGGGTCAAGTGTAACTACATCTGCTTTTAATTTCCCGCCGCTTTTTTCATATTGTAATGGAACTACCTCTTCAGCAGCGCCATTAAAAAATTCTACATTATCCATATTATTAAGCTGTGCATTTGCCCTTGCGTCTTCTACTGCCTGTGGCACAATTTCCACCCCGCACACTTTTGCTGCTTTCTGCGCAAGAAAAAGTGATATTGTCCCTATGCCACAGTACATGTCCCAAACAATTTCACCGCCTTTTAAATCTGCAAATTCCATAACTTTATTATAAAGTTTTTCTGTCTGGCTGTGGTTTACCTGGTAAAATGAAAGTGGTGAGATATGGTACTTTATATTTCCTATATAATCTGTAATATAAGGTGTGCCATATATTACTTCTGTTTTTCTGCCTAATATAACATTGGTTCTGTCTTTATTTACATTTATGCAGATACTTTTTATAAGTAAATTTTTATTGTCCAGAAGCATTTCTGCAAGCTTGTCTGCATAAGGCAGGCTGTTGGCATTGATTACAAGGCAGACCATTATCTCGCCTGTTGCCCCGCCTGTCCTTGTAATTATGTGGCGTACTATACCTTTATGTGTAATTTCATTATATGCCGTGACACCGTTTTCTTCCATGTACTTTATTATAATGTCCAGTATTATACTATTGCATGGATGTTGTATTAAACAATTCCTAAATGGTATTATGCTGTGTGTACTTCCTGCATAAAAGCCCGTTATAATATTTCCTTCTTTGCCATATCCTACTGGAAACTGTGCTTTGTTCCTGTAATGGTATGGCACTTCCATTCCAATTGCAGGATTTATTTTTATATCTTTAAAGCCGCCAATTCTTTTTAAACAGCCTTCAATTTTTTTTCTTTTCCACTCAAGCTGCTTTTCATATTTGCAATGCTGGAGCTGGCAGCCCCCACACTGTTTTGCCACAGGGCAGGCTGGTTCTGTGCGCCAGCCTGATGGCTCTATTATTTCAAGAAGTTTTGCATAGGCATAGCTCTTCTTGGTTTTCATTACTTTTACACGTACTTTGTCCCCAGCCAGTGCATCTTTTACAAATAAGGTATATCCATTTATTTTACCTACTCCTTGTCCTTCTGAACCTAAATCTTCTATATCAAGCACCAGCTCGTCATTTTTTTTGCAGGCAAATACCATATCTGTGCCTTTACCTGTATTTCCAGATACCACATTTTTATTTATTTGTTTATTTGTTTGCTTATCTGCTTTTTTATCTATTTTTTTATTTTTCCCTTTATTATCTGGCATGCCTGTTATCTTCTTTCCAAATATAATTTTTTACATAATTCTTCCTGCATATACACTTACTGCCTGGTGCCTGGCTGTTTTTTACGCTTCTGCACACAGCCTGTACTCTGCCTTATATTTGAATCAACTATCCTGTTATATCCAAGCCATTCTGTTGCAGGGTCAGACTTTTCATATATCTCTGTCATTGTTTCAAGCCTTGCATCTGCATTATCCGCAAATGAAAGTGCCATTGCCTCCGCAATTGCCGGCTTCTTAGGAGAACCAAATTCAAGTTCCCCATGGTGCGCCAGTATACAGTGGCGCAGTTCTGAAGCAAGCACTTCCGGAAACCCTGGTATCTCTTTTACTTTGCTGCCTATAAGTTCTGCCCCAAGGAATATATGCCCGAGAAGCTGCCCGTCATCTGTATAGTCATTAGCCGGAAATTCTGAAAGTTCATAAACTTTGCCTGCATCATGGAATATTGCTGCTGTTATTAACAAATCCCTGTCAAGTATGCTGTAATTATCCGCCATAAAAATACACATCTTTGTTACTGCAAGGGTATGCTGCAAAAGCCCGCCAATAAACCCGTGGTGTATTGATTTAGCAGCAGAATGTAATTTAAACTTTCCTGCAAAATCTGTATCCTGTATATAACACTTTTCTGCCAGTTCCCTAAGATGTGGTTCTTTAATTGAATTTATTATCCCTTTAAGCTCACTGTACATCTCCTCTATATCATATTTAGATGCAGGTATGTAATCAGCCGGGTTATACTCACACTCCTGTGCTTTCCTTATCCTGTTTATATTGACCTGGCGTGCGCCCTGGAATGATGTCACCATTCCGTCAGCCATTATAAAATCCATGCTTTCAAAATCCTCTATTCCATTGTTTAAATCCCAGACTTTACCATCAATCACACCTGTCTTATCCTGCAATATAAGTGAATAATAAGTCTTTCCTGCTTTTGTTTTTAATACCTGCTTTGATTTACAAAGATATATCCCAAAAAATTTATTTCCCTCTTTATATTCTTCTATATATGTCATTTTTCTGAAATGAAGCAGCACATGCTGCCACAACTCTCCTTTCTTCTATACAAACACGATATAATTCCATATAAACAATATGGAATTATGATATCATATTTGCATCTGCTTAACAAGCTAATTAAAGCCTTTTTATTTATTTTGTGCTATTATAAACTTATTTGGGCTTGGCAGGTATAAAATTTTCATAAGACTTTTTAAGCTTATTTAAGGCATTTTTTTCAATTCTTGATACATACGAACGGGATATACCATATTTAGCTGCAATTTCCCTTTGTGTTTTTTCCTCCCTGCCATCCAGCCCGTATCTCATAATTATAATATCTTTTTCCCTGGAATTTAATGTATTATTTATTATTTTGCCTAATTTTGAAATATTCTCCTGCATTGTGACACGTTCAGCCACATCTTCATCTTCATATTCAATAATATCTATAAGGCTTATCTCATTACCTTCCTTGTCTGAGCCTATTGAATCATATAAATACACATCTTTGGATGCTTTTTTATCTGAACGCATCATCATAAGCAGTTCATTGCCACTACATATCATTGGCTGCATTTAAGGTATATTATGGCATCCTTCCCGTTCCATGTTATTTCCTTTATAACCATCTTAAGAATATCTTTCTGCCTGTCTGGCTTTATAAGCCCCCATGTATCCTGCCCAAGCTCCAGAAGTGATGAAGCATACATTTCATATGGGAAGCTGCCTGTACTGGCTGTGCTGTTTTTCTGTTTTTTGTGGTACTGTTCCTGAAGCTTGTTTTTTATATCTGTAACCTCATCTATTCTCTTTAATATCAGTTCTGTCGTTGTTCCATTCCTGCTTTTTCCAAGGGCATCAAGCAATTTTTCAATCTGGCAGCTGTATTCTTTTATCTGGCATTGTATTACATTTTTTCCATTTTTTTTATCCATATATTTTTCCATTTTTTTAATTGTATCCTGCAAATAATTATACTCTTTTACCATCCTTCCTTTCAGGCTGGAAATTTCTGCAATTACCATTTTATCTAAAACATTTCCTGCGATATTTGGTACCTGGCATAAACCCCCTTTGCTTTTTTCTTTACATTCACACTGGTAATAATATCTTTTTTCACCATCAGCTGCCTGCCTGCCTCCCTTTGGGCGCATGTAAGAACCGCATTTCCCACAACGTACAATTCCTGATAAAAGTGCATTTATTGTTTTAGGATAACGGTAACTTTTACCTGAATTTCTTTTAATCTTCTCCTGTACTTTAATCCATGTTCCTGCCCCGATAATACCTTTATGCTCCCCTGCTGCAATAATCCAGTCTTCTGCATTATTAACCCTGCTTCCTCCTGCTTTGCAGTTATTCTTATTGTAAGCAATAAGCCCCCGTTTTCCGTCAAACATGCCTTGTTCTGCATAAATTCCATAACCATTTTCTTCAAGGTATTTATATACAGTGTTGTCCGCTACACAATACACCGGGTTTGAAAGAATTGCTTTAAGTGTATACCTGCCATACATTTTTCCGTCCCTTGTATGGTAATTATTATTTACAAGATAAGTTTCAAGTTTTGTAAGTGAACCAAACTCCAGGTATTTATAATATAAAAGTTTTACAATTACACTTTCATCTTCCTTTTCCTTAAGGCAGTACCTGCTTTTTTTCCTGCCTCCGTTATCAGTTTCTTCAATTTTTACACTGTCAAACCCAAGCGGTGTCCTTCCGCCAAGCCACCTTCCTGTTTTTGCAAGGGCATACATATTATCAGTAATACGTTCTGCAATAGTTTCCCTTTCCAGCTGTGCAAATACAGAAGCAATATACATCATTGCCCTTCCAATTGGTGTCCTTGTGTCAAATGCTTCATTAACAGAAATAAAACCTGTTCCATAACCAGCCAGTTTTGTAAGCAATCCTGAAAAATCTTTTACACTGCGGCTTACACGGTCAATGCGGTAACAGACAATTATTTTTATTTTTCCTTTTTCTAAATCTGAAATTAACCTTACCATGCCTGGGCGTGAAATTATATCTTTTCCTGATATCCCTTCATCCTTGTAAATTTCTATTTGCATTTTTGTTTCTTCTGTTTCATTTATTAAATGGCTTTTTATATATTCCATGCAGGATTTTATCTGGTTGCCAATAGATTCACCCTTGCCTGTAAATTTAGATTTGCGGGCATAAATCCCAATTATTCCTGCACCCTTATTCTCCACTTCCAGCCCTCCTTTCCAGCACCATTAATAAATGTTGCATCTGGCTGTCTGTTAAATCCATGTTTCCTAAAATCTCTTTCAAGGCTTCTATATGCATTTCCTGCAAAGCTTCCACTAATGCCTTGTCTGGAATATTATCTTTTGAAATACATACATTTACCGGGCAGGATTTTGCCATCCTTATACCTCCGTAAAACCAGTTATTATTTAATACATATGCTTTGCCTGGTATTAAAATTAATTATATTCTGGTTATTTGTATAAAATATATAAAAATTGCCAACTAATATTGTATAAAAAGTAGAAAACTTATTAGAAGTCACTAATTGCGACAAGTGTCGTTTTCCTTAGATTTTATTTTTCATATAATTTAGCTACAAAAAAGATGCAGCAGCAATAAAAAATTGTTAAAAATTTATACAATAAAGAAAGGAAAATGGTAATTATGTACAAAAAATTAATGACTTGTTTATCCAGTGTAAAGGAGAAAATTTCTTTCCAGCCAGAAATTGCCTTAATCTTAGGTTCTGGTTTAGGGGATTATGCTGATGAAATCCAGATTGAGGAAACAGTAGAGTACACAGAGATTGAAGGATTTCCAGTGTCAACTGTAAAAGGGCATAAAGGGCGTTTTGTATTTGGATATGTTTCTAAAACCCCGGTGGTTATTATGCAGGGACGTGTACACTATTATGAGGGGTACAAAATGTCTGATGTTGTCCTTCCGACACGCCTTATGGGGATGCTTGGGGCAAAGAAAATACTTTTAACTAATGCTGCCGGCGGTGCTAACCCGTCATATAAACCTGGTGATTTTATGATGATTACAGACCATATTACAACAGGCATACCAAGCCCTCTTACCGGCCCGAATATCGATGAACTTGGAACAAGGTTTCCTGATATGAGCGAAGTTTACAGCAAGCGTCTGCAAGATATAACCAGGAAATGTGCAAAAGATTGTAATATTGATATTAAAGAAGGAGTTTATATACAGTTTACAGGTCCCAATTATGAAACACCAGCTGAAGTAAGGCTTGCACAGAAATGGGGCGGGGATGCAATTGGAATGAGCACAGCATGTGAAGCTATGGCTGCACGCCATATGGGGCTTGAGGTTTGTGGAATTTCATGTATTACAAATATGGCAGCAGGTATTTCAAAAGTACAGCTTGACCACAAAGAAGTACAGGAAACTGCTGACAGGGTGGCAAAATCATTTAAAGAACTGGTTACAAAAATTATTACCAATATGTAAATTTAAAGCGGATATTTACAGTTATATAAAAATCCCGCCCGGTTTAAAATGAAAGGAAACAAAAAATTAATGAGAAGATTTGTAATAAAAGGAAATATTTGTTATAGTAAATCTATAAATGAACTTTGTATTACTGAAAATGGGTATGTTGTCTGTGAAGACGGGATTTGTGCTGGTGTTTATAAAGAACTGCCAGAATGTTATGGAATTTTCCCTTTTTATGATTATACAAACCATATAATAATTCCTGGATTCACAGATTTACATGTACATGCACCACAGTACCCGTTCCGCGGGCTTGGAATGGACCTTGAATTAATTGGATGGCTAAATACCCATACTTTTGCTGAGGAAGCAAAGTATTCTGATATTGAATACGCCAGAAAGTCTTATGATATCTTTGTAGAAGACCTTGTAAACAGCGCAACCACAAGAGCCTGTATTTTTGGTACAATCCACACACAGGCAACTACCCTGTTAATGGAGAAACTTGAAAGTTCAGGCATTAAAGCATATGTGGGGAAAGTAAATATGGACAGGAACAGCCCTTTATATCTCCAGGAAAAAAGTGCAGGGCAGGCCTTTGAAGATACAGAAAAGTGGATTACCAGAAGTTTAAATTATGAAAATGTAAAGCCAATACTTACCCCAAGATTTATCCCTACATGTTCAGACGGATTAATGGAGAAGCTGTCCATATTGCAGAAAAAATACCATCTGCCAGTACAGTCCCATTTATCAGAGAATACAGGGGAGATAAAATGGGTAAAAGAACTTTGTCCAGACACTTCTTTTTACGGGGAAGCATACAGCAAATATGGCATGTTTGGAAATGAATATCCGGCTATAATGGCACATTGTGTCCACAGTGGCGGAGATGAAACCAGTTTAATGAAAAAACAGAATGTATTTATTGCACACTGCCCTGAATCTAATACAAACCTGTCATCAGGCATTGCTCCTGTAAGGGCTTATCTTGAACTTGGAATAAAAACAGGGCTTGGCAGTGACATAGCAGCGGGTTCATCATTATCTATTTTTAAAGCTATGGCAATGGCAATACAGTGTTCTAAATTACGCTGGAGATTACAAGACCAGTCACTCGCACCACTGGGTATTAGTGAAGCTTTCTATATGGCTACAAAAGGTGGCGGGGAATTTTTTGGCAAAGCCGGGAGTTTTGAAGAAGGTTATGAATTTGATGCAGTAATAATAGATGATTCCACAATCAAACATCCACAAAAGCTAAATGCCAGGGAGCGCCTTGAACGCCTGGTTTACCTGGCAGAAGATAAAAATATTGTTGCTAAATTTGTAAATGGCAAAAAACTTTTTGAGAAAACTGCACACAGTTAAAAAATACAATACAGGTGAATTAAAATGAAATCAAAACAGCAGTTATTAGATGTAATCAGCCAGTCCGGGACTGGAAGGCGTGAATATTTAAATGCATTATTTAAATATGTGCCTGATGCAATTGTTAAAATAATATTATATAAAGAAATACAGAAAGACCAGTATATTATACACGCAGGTGCTGCCTGTAACTTTGTATATATAATTCTTTCGGGACATGTAGCAGGTTTACATTACCAGAAGCAGGGACGTGCTTATTATTTTATGGATTTTACACAAATGTATATTGTAGGGGACTTTGAAGTATTTGGTGGTATACCTGAATATTCTGTATCAATATATGCTACAGAAAACTGCCGTATACTTGTGCTTCCATCCAGCTATTACTTACAATGGGTGCAACATGATGAAAATGCCCTTTTCCTCAGAATAAAAAACATTATGTCCATGCTTGTTTTTGAGAAACAGAATGAGCGTGAATATATGTTTATGAATTGTAAGGAAAGGCTGGTAAAATATCTGGTAAAATCTTATGAGAATAAACACCAGGCAGGTTCTGGCAAATATAAGCTTGATAAAACACAGCTTGAATTATCTGACAGGATTGGTTTTAATATACGCAGCGTACAAAGAAATATTGCTGCCCTTGAAAAGGAAAAACTGATTTCAATTGAAAATGGAAAAATTACAATTTCAGATGAACAGTTTTTACAATTAAAACTACTTGATAATGAATAAAAGCAGGGGAAGGAAAGGGGTATAGATATGAAAAAATATAAACGTATATTTACAATTGTTATAGATTCACTTGGGGCAGGTGCAATGCCTGATGCAGCAGAATATGGTGATGCAGGCACTGACACACTTGGCCATATTTCACAATCTGTGGAGGAATTTAATATTCCAAACCTGCAGAAGCTTGGCATTGCAAACCTACATAACTTAAAACAAGTAAAGCCTGTAGAAAAGCCGCTTGGATATTATACTTATTTATATGAAGCCAGCACCGGGAAAGATACTATGACAGGACACTGGGAAATGATGGGGCTCCATATTACAAAACCTTTTAAAACATTTACAGAAAATGGTTTCCCAAAAGAACTTTTAGATGAGCTTTCTGAAAGGACAGGCAGGGTTATTATTGGAAATAAAAGTGCCAGCGGAACGGAAATTCTTGATGAGCTTGCAGAAGAAGAAATTGCAACAGGACATATGATTGTATATACATCAGCCGACTCTGTTCTCCAGATATGTGGCAATGAAGAAACTTTTGGGCTTGATGAATTATACCGTTGTTGTGAAATTGCACGTGAAATAACAATGAAAGATGAATGGAAGGTGGGACGTGTAATTGCAAGGCCATATACAGGAAAGAAAAAAGGAGAATTTAAACGAACAAGCAACCGCCATGATTATGCACTGAAACCGTATGGAAGAACAGCATTAAATGTATTAAAAGATGCAGGGTTTGATGTAATTTCTGTAGGTAAGATTTTCGATATTTTTGATAGTGAAGGCCTGACAGAATCCAATAAATCCAAAAGTTCCGTACATGGAATGGAGCAGACTATTGAAATTGCAAAAAGGGATTTTGAAGGGCTTTGTTTTGTAAACCTTGTAGACTTTGACGCCTTATGGGGACACCGCCGCAATGTAGAGGGTTATGCGCAGGAATTAGAAAAATTTGATATAAAACTTGGAGAATTGCTGCCACTTTTAAAAGATGATGATTTATTAATTATTACAGCAGACCATGGAAATGACCCAACACATACAGGAACAGACCATACAAGGGAAAAAGTCCCATTCCTTGCATATTCACCATCCATGGAGGGCTCTGGCAAACTGGAAGATGCACAGACATTTGCAATAATTGGTGCAACAATCACTGATAATTTTGGTATAGAAATGCCAGAAGGCACAATAGGCAGTTCTGTCCTTGGCAAATTAGTTTAGGCGTATACCTGTCCAGTTAAAAAAATAAAGAATAAGGAGGGGCAAGCTATGAAATTTGTATTTAATTTACTTGGAATAATATTAATCCTTGCAATATGCTGGCTTATTTCATGGGACCGTAAAAATATTAAATGGAAAACCGTAGCCAAAGCACTTATTGTAGAAATTATTATTGCAATTATAATAGTTAAAATTCCAATTGGGCAGAAAATCATTACCATAATGTCCAATTGGCTTACAGCAGTAATTAACTGCGGTAATGAAGGCTTAACATTTGTTTTTGGTGACCTTTTTAATGGGGAACTCAGTGTTTTTATTATCCAGAGTTTAGGTAATATTATCTTTGTTTCATCATTAGTAGGTGTTTTATATTACCTCGGGGTTATAGGATTTATTGTAAAATGGATTGGCAAAGCTGTGGGAAAAGTAATGGGAACAACTGAAGTAGAAAGTTTTGTAGCTGTTGCCAATATGTTTTTAGGCCATACAGACAGCCCTATCTTAGTAAGCAAATACCTTAAAGATTTAACAGACAGTGAGATTTTTGTAATCCTGGTTTCAGGAATGGGAAGTATGTCAGCATCCATTTTAGGAGGATACCATGCACTTGGAATACCAATGGAATACCTCTTAATAGCCAGCGCAATGGTCCCTATTGGAAGTATTATGATTTCTAAAATAGTATCACCACAGACAGAAGAAGCCAAATCAATTACGGATGTTAAAATGGACAACAAAGGTAATAATTCCAATGTAATTGATGCCCTTGCAGAAGGTGCTTCAACAGGTATGCAGATGGTTATATCTATAGGTGCTTCAATAGTTGGTTTCGTTGGAATGGTTGCAGTTGTTAATCTCTTTTTAGGCTTTTTCCATATTACATTATCAGATATTTTCTCATATATATTTGCACCATTTGGTTTTTTACTCGGATTAGATAGAAACAATATATTAATGGAAGGTTCATTATTAGGAAATAAATTAATCCTTAATGAATTTGTAGCATTCCAGGATTTGGGAGCTAATCTTGCTAACTTAGATTCAAGGACAGGAATGATTTGTGCTATTTCACTTTGCGGCTTTGCAAATCTCTCCAGCATGGGCATGTGCATAGGTGGTATTGGTGTACTCTGCCCTGAAAAAAGAGGCACAATTTCACGCCTTGTATTTAAATCTATGATAAGCGGCGTATTTGTAAGTATTATGAGTGCATTAATTGTAAGTATTGTTTCACTGTTTTAATGCCATCAGGCAAGCACTTTAAAATACGCTTCTATGCCTGTGCCGGGTTTGTGGCTGTGCTGTCTTCACAAACCTGGCAGCAAATATAAGACAGCACAGAAAAGAGGTTAATTATGAATAATGAAAATGTTTTAAAAATTGTAGACCATACTTTACTCGGCCAGGAAGCCACATGGGAAGATATCCGCCAGGTTCTTGATGATTCAATAAAGTATAAAACAGCATCAGCCTGTATTCCAGCCGCATATGTAAAACAGGCCGCAGAATATGTTAATGGCAGATTACCAATCTGTACAGTAATTGGTTTCCCGGCTGGATATAGTACAACAGCTGTTAAAGTTTTTGAAACCAAAGATGCAATAGCCAATGGTGCAGAAGAAATTGACATGGTAATCAATATTGGTTTCCTAAAGGATAAAAGATACCAGGAAGTTGAGGATGAAATCCGCCAGATTCATGAAGCCTGCAATGGTAAAATCCTAAAAGTTATAATTGAAACCTGCCTGCTGTCAGAAGAGGAAAAAATTAAAATATGTGAAATTGTTACAAATGCAGGAGCAGAATATATTAAAACCTCTACAGGTTTTTCAACTTCAGGTGCAACATTTGAAGATGTAAAACTTATGAGAAAATATATTGGAAAAGATGTAAAAGTAAAGGCAGCAGGAGGAATTTCTTCATTTGATGATGCAGAAGAATTTATGCGTTGCGGTGCAGACAGGCTTGGCACAAGCAGGTTGGTTAAAATAATGAAAAACACAGATTCTGGCTCAGGATATTAATAAAAATCCTGTTTTACAGAAATTAATCCAGTATATTAAAAAGGGGTTGTATAAGCAGCCCCTTTTTTACAAAAAAAGGAGTGGTTAATAATGAACACATCTGCAATTATTGAAATGGCTGGCTACCTGGGTTCTGTATTAGTTGTGGTTTCCATGTTAATGTCATCAGTAATAAAACTAAGGATTATCAATACCACAGGCAGTACTGTTTCGGCAATTTATGCACTAATTATACATTCATATCCTTTAGCTTTAATGAATATATGCCTGGTTATAATTAATATTTACAATCTGGCAAAACTTTTAAAAACAGAAAACCATTATAATCTCGTACAGGCTAAAACAGATGATACTTTTTTAGAATACTTTTTAAATTATTATAAAAATGATATACAAAAATTCTTCCCAGAAAAAAATATTAACATTTCTTTAGCTGATACTATATATATAATATATTGTGATGCAGACCCGGCAGGAATCCTTCTTGGTAAAGCAGGCAAAGATAATGCCATTGATATCTTTATTGATTATACTACCCCTGCATACCGTGACTGCTCTGTGGGGAAATTTTTGTATTCCAGGCTGCCAGAAAAAGGAATTAACAAACTTGTTTACTTCGGAGAACCAGGCAGGCACGGGCCATATCTCCAAAAAATGGGATTTACTGCTGAAAATGGTGCTTATGTGAAATATTTGTTGTAATTTACCGCCAGTTCTTATACAATATCCAAATACCCTGTTAATAAAGACTGTTTGTAATCCAGAAATTATGCAGCCAATGTATTGTAGTGGTTTCTCTATACATCTGGCTGCATATGTTGCAAGCCTTATATTTTTTGTTTCATCAAAACTGTCTATGCCTTTGATTAATCCTATTGTCCCTATGGATATTAAATCATCCATATCTTTATCCCCCATATTGTACTTTTTTGCAATATACGCTACCAATCTAAGATTTCTCTCAATTAGACAGTCTCTTGCCCCACGGTCTCCCGACCTGCACTTTTCAATGCACTCCTTTTCTTCTTTTGCACTCAAAGGTTTAGGAAAAGACTGCACCAGTGACACCTCAAATTCTTTTATATTTATTCTATGCAACACCCCGCAAGTCCGTGCTTTTCCCAGTTTTTATTATTTTTTATCTGTTGTATTATTTTACATGCCAAAACACCGGCTTATGCCATTTTCAGATATATTCTGACATTTCCTGCAAAATCTGTTCTTTGGTATGGAAACCAATAAGTGTCTTTACACATTCCCCGCCTTTAAATATAAGCAATGCTGGTATTGAGGATATTCCATATTTCATCTGTAAGTCCATCTCTTCCTCCACATTTACCTTTCCCACATAAAAATCCTTTGCTTCTTTACCAAGCTGTTCAATTACAGGTCCCTGCATCTGGCATGGCATACACCATGATGCCCAGAAATCAACAATTACAGGCTTGTCACTTTTAATTACTTTCTCTTCAAAATTATTTGAATCTATTTTCATATATAACCTCTTTTCCGCAAAACAGTTTTTCCTGTCTTTGCTTTTTTTGTATTATATGTAAACTACAAGTTACTATTCACTACAATAATTTATCCAGTTCTTCTAAAAGAAATTCCCTTGACCGGACTGTTACCGCATTAATTCCAAGTTTCCTTGCCCCGTCTGTGTTTTCTTCCCTGTCATCAAAGAAAATACATTCCTCTGCTTTAAGATTATATTTATCCAGAAGATACCTGTATATTCCCTCATCTGGTTTTGTTATATGTATCTGGTACGAAACTACTATGCCATCTGCTATTTCTATAAATGGTGCATCACTTGTATGTTTCCTGAACAATCCTTCTGAATAATTGGAAAGTATATAAATCCCATATCCTTTTTCTTTTAATTTATACATCTTTTCCCATACATCTTCACGTTTTACATGCATAAACTCGCCATGCGTCATAAACCATTGCATAACTTCTGCATATTCAGGGTAATTTTCCATATACTGGCTTATAATTTCCTCATCCTGCATATTTCCAATATCAAACTCATGCCATAAATTATCGTCAAACATAAGGTTTCCCACTTTATCTGCTTCTTCATCATCAAGCCCGTAATCTGTAAGCATATCATGCCATCTGTATTCTAATAACACATCACCAACATCAAATATAATATTTTTTACCATGTTAATCTCCCAATTATGTATAACTTATAATATTCAGACTTCCTCCTGTAATTCAATCATCATTGCTGGAATAATCTGTTTCTTACGTGATACTGTATTTTTAAGTATTATGCTTTCTTCTGTACCCTCCTGGTGGAATGATGCTTCTGCAAGTTCCTTTGCACCACTGCCGGCATATAAGAGTTCTGTGCTTGCCTGCATTATATTGGTAAGCATAAAGAAAATCATTGAAACATCATGGTCCGACAAAGCTTTCTGCATATATGGCACAAGTTTGTTTTTTATGGCATCAAGTTCTGTCTGTGTCATTGATGTAATCTGCCCTACGCCAAATGTAGTTTCCCCTACAACAAACTTTTTAAAGTCCTGGTAAAAGATTTCTTCTGGTGATTTAGAAGAAAGGGCACTTCCCGCTGCAAACATTTCTGAAGCATATTCCTCTGCATTTATCCCAGCTATTTCTGCAAGTGCTTCTGCTGCCTTTTTATCGGTTTCTGTACAGGTAGGTGAACGGTATATAAGTGTATCAGACAAAATTGCTGAACATAGAAGCCCCGCTATATCTTTTGGCACTTCTACACCTGCTTCATTATACATCTGGTAAATTATCGTTGCAGTACATCCAAGGGGCTGGTTCCTGAAAAATACAGGTACCATTGTTTCTATGGAACCTATGCGGTGGTGGTCTATTACCTCAAGGAGTTCTGCCTCCTCTATGCCATCCACGGCCTGTGATGGTTCATTGTGGTCTACAAGTATAATCTTCTTTTTACGTGCGCCAAGAAGACTTCTGCGTGATATCATCCCAAAGTAGTTGCCATTCCAGTCAAGCACCGGAAAATCCCTGTGCCTTTTCTTTGCCATTACTTCACGTATATCATCAACATATTCACCAAGCCCGAATGTCACGATATTTTCACTTTTCATAAAGAATTTAATTGGTATGCTCTGGTTAATTAAACGTGAGGCAGTAAATGTGTCATAAGGTGTCTTTATTATAAAACAGTCTTTATTTTCTGCAAGCTTGGTTATAGTATATGATACCATTGAACCATCACATACTATTATACATTTTGCATCCATTTCTATTGCACAAAGCTGTGATTCATACCTGTTCCCAAGTATTACTATATCCCCACGTTCAATATAACTTTCCATAAGGTCAGGATTAGCAGCAGCTATAAGGCATTTTCCTGATTCAACTTTCTCATCAGGGTTGCCATAAACCATCTCACCCTCAAGTGTTTCTATTATATTGCTGTATGGAGTCCTTGCAGTTGCTATAATCCTGCTGTCATAAACATCCATATATGATTTTGCTATATCCTGGATTGTTATAAGCCCTATAAGTTTTGTAAAATTATCTACTATTGGAAGCGTCTGGAGCATATCTGTTTTCATAATTTCCCATGCTTTTTTCAGGGAAATATCCCCGCCGGCACCTTTTACCCTTTCAACATCAATATCAATAACCTGCGTCCTTACATCACCCATATAATCAGGTGCTGGTACCCTGAAACGTTTAAGCACAAAATCCGTTTCTGAGTTAATCTGCCCTGCACGTTTTGCTATATACCTCCTGCCTGTTACTTCACGTTTCAGCCTTGCATATGCTATTGCAGAACAAACGGAATCCGTATCAGGGTTTATATGCCCTATTACATTTACTATACTATCTGAAGCCAATATTTTAACAACCCCTCTCTTTATTTTATTTAACTTTACCTGTTATTTGCAATCCTCCTCTGTATAACCGCTTATATCTATAATATACTTAAATCTCTTTGCAAGTGCGGGTGCAAATTTAAACAACTGGTCAAGTGTATTCCCGTTATCTGCCAGTATTACAACAAAATCACCATAATACTCATCCATAATTTCAAATATGCTTGCAATAGTAGGAATCATCAGGTCAGCAGCTTCGTCAATAAGCAGGCAGTTGCCTTTAAGCTGGTTTTTAAATTCTGCCAGGTTCATTTTATTAAGGTTTTTTGCACTTATCCTTGCAATGCGCCCGCTACTCATATAACCTGTATCCTTCATAACCTTTACAATCCTTTTAGACAACCCTGTAATTAAATCAAAAGTATTTCCTACAAATACAAAATGTGACGGGTCTGGTTCCCCTCCTATTAATGTAAGTATATCATCAAATGAAGTATGGAGTGCCCGGGTTGTTGGCAAATCATCATCTGAAAGCCCCTCTTCCTCCTGTACAGGCTCTGGAAGAAATTCCTCTTCATATTCTGGTTCCAGTTCTTCCTCCATTTCTTCTGGCAGGTCTTCTTCTGGTACAATATCTTCTTTTAATATTTCTTCTTCCAGTATATCTTTCTCTGTCATTTCTTTTTTTGGTGTTTCTTCATGCACTGGTGTTTCTGTTATATCTTCTTCTATAATACTTTCTTCTGGTTCTATATTTGTTTCCTCTTGTGTATCTGTAGTTAATGCCTGCCCCTCATGGAGATTATTTGCATGTTTTCTCTCTATTTCAGCTAACACCCTTGCTGCTTCCTCTGCTTTCCTCCGGGCTTCTTCTACTATTGCCCTTGCCTCTTCTGCCTTAATTAATGCTTCTTCATGGGCTTTCTTAGCTTCAAGTTCCGCCATCTCTATTTCTTCTTTACTAACTACTATATTACCATCTTCCAGTTCCCCGGTACCAGTATTTACAATACCATGCGGTTCTATAATTTCTTCTTCCTGTACAATATTTTCTTCTGGTTCTCCTGCAGTTTTTTCTTCTGGTTCTGGTATTTCTTTCCCTGGTTCTTCTACAGTTTTTTCCTCTGGTTCTGTAATTTCCTTTTCTGGATTTTCTGCAGCTTTTTCCTCTGGTTCTGGTATTTCCTTCTCTGGCCCGCCTGTAGCTTTTTCTTCTGGTTTTGCAGGAGTTTCTTCTGTGCTGGCAGATGGAAGGTTTTTATTTTCATCACTTTTTACTGCCTTTGTCATACGTTCAATTACTTTGGTTGCATCTCTTTTTAAAGGCCTGCGGCCGCTTATGCCTACAACCTTAACCGCCTTTTCCTGCAATTGTTCCTTGCGTCCATGTTCAGCTTCATATATTGCAGAAATCTCCCTGGAAAGGTCTTGTGTAATGCCTGTACCCATGCCTGTTGGGAAATATACAGGTTCTGGAGGCTTTTTATCTGCTTGCCTGTTTTCATTGGCAACAGTTGTACTTTCATTATTATCTTCATTTACATTATCATCTGCTTCTTCTTTTACTGTACTAGTTTTCTCCTTTCTCTCCTGTGGTTTCTCTTCTTCAATTTCATTGCCCTCCTCTGCTTTTTCCAGATTTTTTGCCTCTGCAAGGGTTTTATTATATAAATCTTTATTTATCCTTATTTTTATATCTAAATTATCTTTATTGCTTTCTTCTACAATATATTTGTCTTCAGAATTATCTGTATCTTTTTCTTTTGTATCTTCTATATCCTTTTTCTTGTCTTTTTTGCCACCACGGTGTAAAAACCCGGTAAGTTTCTGGGCAAGCTTGCCAATCCCGGCATCTATTTCAAAATCATCTTCTTCATAATCATCTATAAAATCATCTTGTTCCTGCACATTTTTATTATCCTTGCCATCATTATTGCTTCCGGGCTGTTTACCTGCAGGTTCTTTTGTAACAGCTGCCTCTGTTTCCCTTTTATGTTTACTGTTATCCCTTTGCTGCCTGTTGTCATCTTTTTGCTGCCTGCCTGAGATATATTCATGCAAATCTGGTAGTGAACCTGTATCATCAGGGTTCGGTTCATTCCTGTCTATTGTATAATCCCTGTCATCAAGATAAGGCATAGCCTCTTTATCATCTACATATTCTATAAGTTTCTTGGCACGCTCAACTATTTCACCATGCCCGAACCACAATAATATATCTTCACATTCCCTGCGGCATTCCTCAAACCTTCCCGCCTTATAATATAACCTGGCAAGTTCATAGGCCCATTCTTCTATATATTCCTCTTCTTTTAATTCCTCAAGTGTTTCAATAAGCTTTCCAATATGCACACCTGCTGCCTTATCTATCCTGTATCTTAATATAATTGCATCCCTTGTGCCTGGGTGCATCTGCACAAATTCCTGGAAATACTTTTCCGCATCACCAAGTTCTTTTGTGCGTATGGAAATAGTAACCAGCCTGTATACAACACGCCTCGTTTTTGATTTATTATATATCTTCAAATATGTTTCCCTTGCCGAATCAAACTGTTCTGTCCTGGCAAAAACATCTGCAATAATAGTAAGGTCACTAATACTTTTAACCTGTTTCATATCAAGTGTCCTTATTACCGCCAGTGCCTTTTTAAACTTGCGCTCCTCTACTAAATGGTGGATTTGTGCAATCCTTATAGCAAATTCATATTGTCTCATATATTAATACTCTCCTTGCCAGCAACATCCAGATACTCTTTTACATAAAAATCTGTCTTGCGGTCTTTACGTACATCAAATTTACTCCTTAAACTCCATGCCCTGTCGTCAATATCGCATATAAGGACACCTTCCCTTCCTGAAATCTGCCCGATTATATTACCTATTGAATCTACTGCCAGGCTGTCTCCTGTATAATCCATGCCATCACGGCTTCCATAGCAGTTTACACCCACAACATATGACTGCGTTTCCATTGCCCTTGCCCTTATAAGGGTTGTCCACTGTGCACTTCTCACCGCAGGCCAGTCTGCAATTACAAACATTACATCCGCCTTTGCTGCTGCAATCTGGAACAGTTCAGGGAAACGCAAATCATAACATATAAAAAGGCTTATTGTATGCCCTGCAAACTGTGCTGTTACAATATTGCTGCCACCCTCATATACTTTACTTTCACCGCCATAAGTAAATGGATGTATCTTCTTATATTCAGCGATAACTTCCCCGTTGCTTCCCGTAATTGTAAACCTGTTAGTCCCTTTCTGGCTTCCGCCTGCTGGCAGCGCCGCCCAGCCAAACCCTGTAGCAATATGGTTCTGTACTGAAAGTTCCCCCATTATCTTTACAGTTTCTGCCGCAGGCTCTTCCTCGCCGATTTTATCTAATGCCATAGAAAAACCTGTTAATGTCATCTCTGGAAATATAATTATATCTGCCTTTGCTGCTGCCGCCTCTTTAACCATCTTTTCTGCCTTAACCAGCGAAGCCTTTTTATCCTCCCAGACCATATCTATCTGCCCAAGTGCAACCCTCATATGACACCTCCATAAACATTTTGTTTATTATAAAAATACACATGCCTTTATATTCTTAAACCCTTAGGATAATGGTTCTTGGCAATTCCTCCCTGTGCCTTTCCCCACCCAAGTGTAAATCCTTCATATCCAATAAGCACCCAGCCTTTAAACCCTTCATCACAGCTTATTGTTTCACCATGAAGGTATTTTAATGCCTGTGGCTGGCTGCATCCATGATACTGGCGTACAAATTCCGGTTTTAGCGCTTTTGCCAGTGCATGCGCCGGCTCAAACCTGTCCTTTTTGCGTGTTGCAATATGAAGCCCCGGCCTTAAAACCTTTATGCCATTAATATCATTTATGCCTTCTGGCATAAGGTAAAGCATATCCCCAAAGAATTTAAAACGGCTTGCATATTTACCTAAATCTGCTGTAACAAATATTTCCCCAGCCATTTTTTTAAATCCTTCCAGTTCTTTTTTGCCAGAAGCTGTCTGGCTCTTTACCATCTTTTTCTTCTTTCTATTTATGCTGCCAGTGTTGTTACCTGTACAGGCATTTCCTTCTTTTCTTAACTTTACAGCAAAATGCCCTTCACCCTTAATTTTATGTGGCCACAACCTTAAAGAACCTGCTATTGCTTCTTTCTCCCCATCAGAAAGCGCACCATAGCTTTCTGATACAAAAGATACATTGCCGTTTCCGGGAATATTGTCCTTATCACCTTTATCCTTTATATATCCTGCCATGCCAGAATCTTTCCAGTCTTGTACCTTATATCCACTGTGTTCCCTTAAAAACCATATAAGGATATCTTCATCTTCATCAGGTGCAAATGTACATGTAGAATATACAATTTCACCACCAGGTTTTAACATCTTTGCTGCACAGTTAAGTATAACCTTCTGGCGTGCTGCACACATCTTTACATTTTCCATGCTCCATTCTTCTACAGCTGTATCATCTTTCCTGAACATGCCTTCGCCTGAACATGGGGCATCTACTAATATTTTATCAAAAAACCCTGGAAAATGCCCTGCCATCCTGTCCGGGCTCTCATTACATACAACTGCATTACACACGCCAAGCCTTTCTATATTCTGCGATAATATTTTAGCCCGTGGTTTTGATATCTCATTGCATACAAGAAGCCCTGTTCCGTCAAGCCTGCCTGCAATATGTGTACTCTTGCCTCCTGGTGCAGCACATAAGTCACATACAAAATCCCCTTTTTCTGGTGCAAGAAGGCTGGTAACAGCCATTGCACTTGGCTCCTGTATATAATAAGCCCCAGCTTCATGCAACAGGTGGCGTCCCGGCCGTTCCTCCTTATTATAATAAAAGCCTTCCCTTGCCCACGGTATGCCCTCCAGCCTGAATGGAAGCCTGCCTGCATCCCTAATTCCAGCCTTTAATGTATTAATACGCAGTCCTGGCTGTTTTTCTTCACTATATGATGCTATAAAATCATTATACCCGCTGCCAAGAAGCATTTTCATCCTCTTTTTAAAATCCTCTGGAAGTTCCATAAATCCCCACACTTTCCTATATTCTGCCCTATAAGATAAAAAATGCACAGAGAAGCTTCCAGCCCTGTGCATATATGCCATCTAAATACTACATAATTAATTCCTGTTATAATTATCAAGGAAGCTGTGCCTTATGCCTTTCTCTTTATATGCAATAACTGTATCAAGGTTTATATTTTCCACACTTCTGAATATATTGCTTTCAATATATGGATTTATCTTTTTAAGGCTTTGTATAAGTGCCTTTATCTCGGCACGTTTTGATTCAGCAATCCTGTCTTCTGCACATGTTGTACAGTTCTCTGTAAACCTGCAGGCACATTGCAGGAATTTTAAATTATTATAATCTTTCCAATGTATTATATCTTCTTCCCTTATAAGGTACATTGGCCGTATAAGTTCCATCCCTTCAAAACTGGTACTGTGGAGTTTAGGCATCATGGTCTGCACCTGTGCACCATACAACATTCCCATAAGAATTGTTTCAATTACATCATCATAATGGTGGCCAAGTGCAATCTTATTGCATCCCAGTTTTTTTGCATTATTGTAAAGATAACCCCTTCTCATACGGGCACAAAGATAACAGGGCGATTTCTCTATATCATATACAGCATCAAATATCTGTGTTTCAAAAATTGTAACTGGTATATTTAAAAGTTTTGCGTTGTTCTCTAATGCTTCCCTGTTGGATTTATTATATCCCGGGTCCATAACAAGGAATGAAAGGCCAAAATCAAACTTATTATGCTTTTTAAGTTCCTGGAAAAGCTTTGCCATAAGCATTGAATCCTTGCCACCTGATATACATACTGCTACCTTGTCACCTTCTTCAAGAAGCCTGTACTCATTAATTGCCTTTGCAAACCTGCTAAACAGCGCCTTATGGAACTTTTTCCTTATGCTCTTCTCAACGTTATAATTTATATCTGCTTGCTGGTTTAAAGCATCCATAACTATTCTCCATATTTATCCTACTGCATCTGCAGTTTCAAATGCCTCTTTATAACTAAGCACCCTGTTTATATATGTATTACAGTATGAAGGCACACCACCATTGCGCCTTACAGCGCCGCTGCCGGCATTATATGCAGCAAGCGCAAGCTTTACATCACCTTTAAATTCCTTTAATTTAAGCGAAATACACTTTGCCCCGCCCATTATATTCTGCTCCGGGTCATATGGGTCATCAACCCCAAGCCCTTTTGCTGTTTCGGGCATAAGCTGCATAATTCCCATTGCCCCTGCACTTGACACACAGTCCGGGTTAAAGTCAGATTCTGCCTTTGCTATTGCTTTCAGAAGGCTTTCTGATACATTATATTTCTTCGCTGCTGCCCTGAAATATTCATTATACTTTGTCTTCTTCATAGAAGATGCAGAAACTGCTTGTTTCCCTGATGATGACGTTTCTTTAACCTTCCTGTTATTACTTTCATTATTATTCTCATTATTATTTTTATCATCTGCCACATCAACATACTGTACTGCCCTGCCCGTAACAGGGTCTTTATATCCAGTATCTGTTTCTGTGCTTTCTGTATCAGTTTTATCCTGCTTTTCTGCTTTTTTATTTTCTTCCCTGGCAGAAACTTTATTTAACATTTCATCAAACCCGGTAATGCTTGTTTTCCTTCCGCTGTTTGCCGGATACGTCTTAACAGGCTTTAAAACCTTAAGGCTGTTCATGGCATTAAAGTAAGGCTCTGTATTTATCATTAAAAATTCCTCCTGGTACCACTGAATAATTCTTCTATAGTCAGGTTATAATCCACATTCTTATATCCTGGCATATCTGTATGGATATCATTTACAACTGCTTCCCTGGCAGATACATTATTATAAGCCCTGCCTGTATATACTGTACTGTCCGGGCTTACCTCTGAAACACTGGCATCCTTTACATCATGGACATCAATTTTTCTGTAAAATGCATTATGGCTTCTGGATAAAACCGCCTTTAATGCTTTCTTTGTAACGGCATCCCTGCACTGGATTGTTTCTGCTTTCCTTACGCTTTTTATCCTGCCCACAAACCTTGCCTCCCCCGATACTTTTTATAACCATACAGATAGTTTGATTTTATCACTTTTTAGTACAAGTTTCAAGCGCAGAATGAACTATTATCCATGTTCCATAATTTTATGTTACTCGTACACTTTTTATGGAATGAACCTGTTAAATATACCAGGCTAAATATTTTACGAATAAGTTCAGGCAAAAGCATACATAATATTGATATGATTGCAAGCAAATATTAAATATTTATAGAAAAGGAGATTTGGAAAGAATGAATCCTATACAGGCATATATTATAATGTTTTTGACGGGTGGTTTCTTATATTGCGGGATAGAAATATTATACAGGGGGTATTCACATATCTCAATGCTTTTTGCAGGAGGACTGTGTTTTCTTTTAGTCGGGGTTATACAAAATATTCTTGGCGAATCAGCTTCTATAGTTGGTCAGATGCTTTTATGCGGCATTATGATTACAGGTGTAGAATTTTTATTTGGGGAAATTGTCAACAAATATATGCACCTTAATGTATGGGACTATTCAGCGGAACAATATAATTTTAAAGGACAGATATGTCTGCTTTATTCCAATATGTGGTTTTTATTATCATGTCCTATGATTATACTGCATGATTATATGGAATACCTGTTAATTGGCAGCCATATGCCACACTATAAAATATTCTAAGATAAAAGTCCCACAAGTTTTTGTCTTGTGGGACTGGTTAAAATGACAAATAATTATATTTTACTGTATAGTAAGTATCCTTTGGTGTCCTTATAGAAAATATATTAGTCTTTATTTTTTACTTTTTATTAGTTTATCAATCTCACTTCTATCCGGCATTACCCGTAGTGCCCCTCTTCTGGTTGTGACTATAGAAGCCGCCGCATTGGCAAAAACAAGCATTTCCTTTAATTGCCCATCTGAATAACCCGTAAGCCCATGCTCTAACACATAATGCAACACACAGGCGCAAAACGTATCTCCGGCGCCTGTTGTTTCTATTGTACTTTCCTGCAAAAACGGGGCTGCCTGTACCCTCTTTCCCTCCATATATGCCCTGCTGCCATCTCTGCCAAGGGATAACAGGATAAGGCGTATTTGATAATGTGACTGCAAATATGCCACTCCCTTATCAAAATCCTGTTCCCCGGTAAACCACTGTATTTCGTTATCTGAAATCTTTAATATATCACACTGGCTAATGCCATATGCTATCTGTTCTTTTGCCTCATCTAAAGAATTCCATAATGGTTCACGCAGATTCGGGTCAAAGGAAACCACTGCCCCATTTGCCTTTGCTATTTCAACTGCCCTTTTCGTTGCTCTACGGCACGGTCCATCTGTCATGGACAGAGAGCCAAAATGGAAAATACGGCAATTTTCAAGCATACCAGTATCCAGTTCCGATTCCATCAGCATCATATCTGCACCAGGATTCCTGTAAAAGGAAAAATCACGTTCTCCTCCTTCTAAGGTATGTACAAAAGCAAGCGTTGTATGGATTTTTTCGTCCTTCACCAGTCCCTTTGTACAAATTCCAGTTTCCTGCAATGCATTCTCCAGCTGCATTCCAAACATATCCCGTCCTACTTTTCCAATAAACCCTGTCTGGTGTCCCAGACGTCCTAACATGGCAAGCACATTACATGGCGCTCCTCCCGGATTTGCTTCCAAAACCGGATTTCCCTGGTTACTTATACCTTCTTCTGTAAAATCAACCAATAACTCTCCCAATGCCACTACATCAAACACTTTACTCATAACCTTACCTCCCAGGTTCATTATTTACTGGTATGTGTCTACTAGTTCATATCCAAGTTTTATTTCACGCACAGCAATCGTCCCTTTTGCAATTAACTCCAATATCATCTGTGCCGATTTCCTTCCAGATTCTTCATAATAATAATGAATTGTTGTCAATGCAGGAGATACATTTGCAGCCAGTACAGAATCTCCCTGTCCTGTAAGCAAAACATCTTCTCCTATCTTTTTTCCCTGCTGTTTCAAATATTGCATAGCACCTACTGCAATTTTATCTGTTGCACAGATTACTGCATCCACGTCTGGATACTTTTTATATAATTCCTTCATCTTTTCATAACCGGAAGCAACTGTAAAACCACCTGTTTCTGTACTTCCCTCTAATACTGGCATACCTGCCGCAGCAAGGGCATCCTGGAATCCCCGGAGCCGCTCTGCACCAACCGCCCTGTCATGGTTTGTCACACCGATATAACAAATATTCCTGCGTCCTTTTGACAAGACCAGTTCAGTCACGTCATACACCGCATGGTAATCATCATGGTATACACAATTACAGCCAGATAAATGCTGTCCTGTAAGCACAACCGGAACAGAAAGCTGCTTAATTTTCTTCTTGAGTGCAACAGAAAGTACAGTGGCAAGTAAAATTACTCCATCTACTTGTTTATCATCAAACACTGTAAAATACTCCAGTTCCTTTTGTGAATTTTGTTCTGATACAGCAAGAAGCAGCCGGTAACCATTTTTCTCCAATACAGATGTAATTCCCGCAACCACCCTTCCCACCGAACTTGAATCTATTTTGGGAACAATGACTCCAATCATTTTTGTCCGTTTTGTCCGCAGCGTCTGCGCCTGCAATGACGGACGGTATCCTGTGTCCTCCACTACTTTCCTGATTGCTTCCCGCTTTTCCTCACTGATATATCCATTATTAAAATACCGGGAAACTGCCGCACTGGACACCCCTGCCAGTTTTGCGATTTCACTAATTGTCATGGTACCACTCTTTTCTTTGTATTTTTCCAAGCCAGGACAAAATGCCCTAATCTTTGTATGAAATCATTTTCACAAACAAATTGTACCATATCCATAAAATTAGTCAATAAAAAACAGTTCTGTATCTTGTTGTCATTTACCAGTTTTTATGTCTGCCATAAGCCAGTAAAAGCCATAACCTGGTATATGGACATCCTTTGCTTCCATTTTATTTCCAGTAACCATATCCTTATATCCAACATCTGTTTCATTAATCCATGCAGTTTTATCCTGCTCACTGAAATTAAAAATACCCAGTATTTTTTCACCGTTGCAATACCGCCCTATGCAAAGCACACTCTCATCATAAGACGGAAGCGTCCATGCGTCAGCATCTGATGCAAAAGCAGGGTGTGATTTCCTAAGTTTTTCAAGTTTCTGCAGGCGGCTATATATACGTCCTTCCACAGAATGGGGATTGCTGGCTTTTTTTGCATTTTCCCAGTTCATGGCGCCCCTGTGCAGATAACGGGAATCCTGCCTTTTATGGGAATCTTCTTTATAACTGTAATCATTAACCTGCCCAATCTCATCACCACTATACAGAACTGGTATCCCGCTCTGCATAAACATGTATGCATGAAGCATAACATCTAAATCTATGGCTTTTTCCATTGCCTGCTTGTTTCCCTCAAAGCCTGCTTTTTCAATACCACAAAGAGATGCGGTTGTTCCGCAAAAACGTGCATCCTGTGTAACTGGGTCATAATTATAAAGTTCTCCCCTGCTATTACTATTTCCAGTAATTCCCAAAAAATAATCATTGAGATATTTTTTATGGGAAACTTCCATCATGCCATCTTTTTCCAGTGTATCATAATCAAGCCCCCAGCCAATGTCATCATGGCAGCGCAGATAATTCAGGAATACATATTCTTTCGGCAGTGCATTTACAATATCAAGCTGCTTCTTCAATAATTTCACATTACGGGTTGCAACAGTATGCCATGTAGTTGCCATTGTAGTCACATTGTAAAGCATATGGCACTCTGGCTTTTCTAACGTACCAAAATATGGAACTACCCGTTCCGGCTCCATAACTACCTCCCCCAGCAAAAGGACGCCTGGACACACAATTTCACTGATTATACGCATTAACCGCACAATCGTGTGTACCTGTGGGAGATTCCTGCAGTTTGTACCTAATTCTTTCCATATATAAGGCACAGCATCAATTCTTATAATATCAATGCCCCGGTTGGCAAGATAAAGAAAATTATAAATCATTTCATTAAATACACGTGGATTTTTATAATTCAAATCCCACTGGTACGGATAAAAACTTGTCATAACATAATGTTTTATATCATCAAGCCATGTAAAATTCCCAGGAGCAGTGGCAGGAAATACTTGTGGCACAGTGCGCTCATACTGGTTTGGAATATCATAATTGTCATAAAAGAAATAACGGCTCATATATTCCCCATCGCCACTTCTCGCTTTCTTCGCCCATTCATGGTCTTCTGAAGTATGGTTCATCACAAAATCACAGCAGACACTTATCTTACGTTTATGGCATGCCTGCGTAAAATTTTCTAAATCTTCCATTGTGCCAAGCTTTTTTTGTACTTTACGGAAATCACTAACTGCATATCCGCCATCAGACTTTCCCTCCGTTGTATCTAAAAAAGGCATAAGGTGGATATAGTTGACATTACTGCTTTCAAGATAATCCAGCTTTTGCTGGACTCCCTGTAAGTTACCAGCAAAATTATCAATGTAAAGCATCATGCCAAGCATATCATTCTGTTTATACCATCCTGGATTCTGTTCCCTGCTTTTGTCCAGTGCTTTTAAACCAGCATCCCTCTCCATATAGAAATCCCTGCATTGCTGCTCCAGTTCCCCAAACATATCAGCATTATCATACAGTTCCATATATAGCCAGCGCATCTCTTCAATATGTTTTGCAAGCCTTGTCTGGAAATCATTATTTTCTTTCACAGACAACGGTTTTTGTATTGTCTGTCCTGTTTTTTGCTTTATTCTGTTCATAACAATCTCCCCCTTTAATCCATTTCACGGATAATCTGGCGTAATTTCAAAATCATGGAAGGTGCAACGGATAATTCATCTACCCCCATTTGTACAAAAGTCTTAACCAGTTCCATATCTGCTCCTAATTCCCCACATATTCCGGCCCATTTTCCTTCTTTATGTGCATTATCCACAACCATCTGAATCATTTTTAAAATTGCCGGATGATGTGGGTCATAAAATTCATCTAATTTAGAATTTTGCCTGTCTATTGCAAGGGTATACTGTGTCAAATCATTAGTTCCAATACTGAAAAAATCAACAAGTTTTGCTAATTCATCACTAATCAGGACAGCAGCAGGCGTTTCTATCATAATTCCCTGTTCTGGTTCCTGGTAAATAATACCTGCCTCGTCCAGTTCCCTTTTCACTTCACCAGCAATTTTATATATCTGCTCTACTTCTGATACCGCAGTAATCATTGGATACATAATACTGATTTTTCCATAAGCAGTTGCACGGAACAGCGCACGGAGCTGTGCCTTAAATATATCCTGCTGCTTTAAACAGATACGGATAGCCCTGTAACCCATTGCCGGGTTATCTTCTTTTTCTAACCCGAAATAATCTGCCTGCTTATCTGCACCAATATCCAATGTACGGATAATCACCTTTTTATTTGCCATTGTCTGTGCAACCTGTTTATACGCCTGGAATTGTTCTTCTTCTGACGGAAAACTGTCACGCCCTAAATATAAAAATTCACTTCGGAACAGGCCTATCCCTCCTGCATCATTCTCCAATACATATCCAACATCAGATACGCTTCCAATATTGGCATACAAATTTATCTTTTTTCCACTCTTTGTTATATTTTCTTTTCCTTTCAGCGTTTCCAGTAATTTTGCCTGTTCTTCCTGTTCCTTAATCTTATTCACCGCAGTAAGGCACTCTTGTGCAGACGGCTCAAATATAACTTTTGCACTGGTACCATCAACAATTGCTACCATTCCTGTCCTTATTTTCCCTAAATCCACTGGCACTCCCACTAATGCAGGAATATTCATCATTCTGGCAAGAATAGCCGTATGTGAATTGGTAGAACCATGAACAGTAACAAATGCTAATATCTTTTCCTTATCCATCTGGACTGTTTCGCTGGGGCTTAAATCATCTGCTACAATTACCACTGGTTCCGGCTGGCTCATAACATTCTGTTCCCTTCCCAAAAGATTTCTGACAATCCGGCCAGAAATATCCCTGACATCTGCAGCCCTTGCCTTCATATAGTCATCATCCATTGCTGCAAACATATCTGAAAAATTATCTCCTGTCGTTGCAACGGCAAATTCTGCATTGACATTTTCATTACAAATCATATTATGAATGGCATCAAGATAATCTTCATCCTCCATCATCATCTGGTGGACCTCGAAAATGGCAGCACTGGCCTCTCCTACCTCTTTTACTGCCTTTTCATATAAATCCTGCAACTGTTTTTGTGATTTCTTAATTGCATTGCCAAGCCTCAAAAGTTCTGCATTGGTATCTTCTATCTTTTCCCTCTTTACAATATCTTCTTCTTTTCCCATAACCAATACTTTCCCCATTGCAATGCCTTTATAAACAGACTTCCCAATAAATTCTATCATATTAATCCCCCATTCCGCTGCCTTTGGCGGCACAAAAAGAATAAACCAGGATTTGCAAAACAGGCTGGAAAATCCAGCCTGTTCACAAATCCAGGAACCAGTTCCGGATAATAAAACCTAATTAAAAATTATTTTCAAAAAATGCTTTCATGCCATTTACAGCAACATCTTCATCACCGCCTTCTGCCTCGACAGTAACGGTATCACCCTTTTTTACACCCATTCCCATTATAGCCATCAGCTTTGTTGCCTCTGCAGCTTTGCTGCCCATTTTAACAACAATCTTGCTCTGGTATTTCTTTGCCTCTTTCACTAATAACCCTGCAGGCCTTGCATGGATTCCTGCCTCGTCTGTAATTGTGTAATCAAAACTTTTCATAACATTTACCTCCTGTTTTTCTTTTATTTATTATTTTTATATTACCTTATTCTGTATTATATTGTTATTATAGGTTCACTTACCTTTACAGGACCAGTCTTTATCACCTTAAAATTCCCAAAATCATCACTGTTATTCAGTAATACCGCAGTTGTAGTGCTGTAACCACTTTCCTTAATCTTATCAATGCTAAATGTCATAAGCCGTTGTCCCGCTTTTACAGTATCACCCTCTGATACAAACACTTCAAAGCCTTCTCCCTGCATCTTTACTGTATCAACGCCTACATGGATAAGCATTTCCATTTCTTCTGGCCCAATTAAACCAATTGCATGCTTTGTATCGGAAACTGTAGCAATGGTTCCGTCAAATGGCGCAAAAACTTCTCCTGCGGCCGGCTCAATACCTACACCATTCCCAAGCACACCAGAAGCAAATGTATCATCTGGAATTTGTTCTAATGCAATTACATTTCCTGCAAGCGGCGCATAAATAGTATCCGCATTTGTTTCTTCAAGAATTTTTCCAGCCTGGTCCTGTGTCTTTTCCTCCGCTTTCTTTACGTCTTCTTCATCTTCCTTCCAGAAAACCCATGTGAGTGCAAACGCAATGGTAAAGGAAACTGCTAATACAACTGTATACTGCAGCGGATAATCAAGAGTTGTCAGATAACCAGGGATACCTGTTACACCATAGGCTGTTGCCCCGATATGCATAACAGAACCCAGCAACGCTCCCACTGCACCACCTGCAATTCCACAAAGCAAAGGTTTGGTAAAACGGAGATTTACACCAAAGATAGCTGGTTCTGTAATCCCCAGTGCAGCAGACAGTGACGAAGGTATTGCAACTGACTTTGTTTTCGCATTCTTTGCCTTTAACCCTACCGCAAGACATGCTGCACACTGCGCAAAATTTGCAGCAGATGCAACCGGCATCCATGTGTTCAGTCCACCTGCCTCTGAAAGCATCCCAGCCTCTATAACATTATACATATGATGGATACCAGCTACTACTGTAACCGGATATAAAGCACCCATAATCATTGCCCCGAATCCATATCCCACTGTAATGACCCATTTTGCAAAAGTTAATACATACCCCTCTGCTGTAGAAAAGATTGGTCCGATAATCCCAAGTGTTAAAAAAGCAGTAACCATAACAGTAAGTAACGGTGTCACAAATAAATCTACCATCTCCGGCACATGTTTATGTAACCATTTTTCAATTATGCACATCAGCCAGACAGCAATCACTACTGGTATTACATGCCCCTGGTAGCCAACCTGGCGTATGGTAAATATATTCCCTATTAAATGCCATACCGGAATGTCAGATTCTGCCATGCCTGCTACAGACCATGCATTGATTAATCCTGGATGTATCATAAGCATTCCTATGACACCGCCTAAGAATATATTGCCCCCAAATACCCTTGCAGCAGACACTGCGATAATGGCAGGAAGAAATGTAAATGCTGTATTGCTTATCATGTCCAGAATCCCATACCATGCACTATCAGAAAATCCAGGAACTGCCTTGACTAATGCTTCAACCAGCCCCATCATCAGGCCAGAGGCTACAATTGCAGGTAAAATTAGGAACAAATACATCACCTAATGTCTTTACCATACGTTTAATTAACGGCTGTTTCGCTGCTGCCGCTGCCTTAACTTCTTCCTTTGTAGCAGCAGTCATCCCGCTAACTGCCAAAAACTCTTCATACACCTTATTTACCGTTCCTGTGCCAATGATAAGCTGCAGCTGTCCATTACTGGAAAAAACCCCTTTTACCCCGTCAATATCCTCCAGTTTCTTCATGTTGATTTTATTATTATCAACAGTAACCAGACGCAGCCTTGTAGCACAATGTGCAGCACTGACTAAATTATCACGCCCGCCCAGATTTTCATAAATCTCTTTTGCACATTTCCCGTAATCCAAAGCCATAAGATTATCTCCTTTCCATCAAAATATGAAAACGATTACACTTTATGTTCTAATTATATCACCCAATTTTTTATTGTAAATTGACATTTTATATAAATATATTTTAAATTTTTTGTGCATTTTGCATGAAATCGGTTTCATATTTCAGCGCATTAATTCCCTTTTCTTAAGTTTTATATTAAACCTAACCTTAAAAATGAATGATATAACCCATCCTGCTCTACACCAGGGCATATCTCATCAGCCAGTTTTTTTAATGCACTGCTGCCATTTTCCATGCATACAGAATACCCCGCTGTTTCCAGCATCTCCTTATCATTCACGCTATCACCAAAAGCAACCGAATCCTCCACAGGAATATGCAGATATTCACAAACCCTTGCCACAGCCTTCCCTTTATCAAATTGCCGGTTTACCACTTCCCCATTCACTATACCCTGGCTGTCTGTGTCCTGGATACAAAACAAAAACTCCCGTTCCAGTTTCTCCTTTGCCAGTTCCAAACGCTTTAAACCAGGGCTCATAACCACTACTTTATACACTGGCTGTCCGCTATATTCCCTCATGGAACGGATATTCAGTTCCTTTTCTATCTGCCTCCTCCACCTGAGCAGCTCACTGTTGCCATTTTCTCCAGCATGTTCCTCTAAAAATTCTTTAAACCCGTCATCTGTATAAGTTCCATCTAAGCACTCTATTGTACGGAATATACCATTTTCTTCCAGCGTATTTAATACAAGCTGCTGCTGTTTCTGCGACATTGGACAGTCATATATTGTCTGCCCCCCACAGCGTATATATCCACCAGCACTTGCTACTGTCCCGTCAAATCCATAGGACAATAAAGGCTTAAGCATATCATAATTACGTCCTGTACATAAAAACACCTGGTGTCCGTTATCCTGTGCCATATGGATAGCCTGGAGTGCTGATTCAGGCGGAATATTAGAGCCCGCCACTGTTAATGTGCCATCAATATCCAGAAAAATTACTTTCTTTCCCATAATAAACCTCCATATTTGTAAATACATGAACCACAAAAAATCCATGGCAGTTTCCTGTTACCAGATTTATTCAAAATATGTAATCGATTTCATATACATTTTACTACTTCTCACTGGATATTGCAAGCTTATTTTCAATTAATATGCTTTAAATTGAAGAAATTACCTGGTCATAAAAAAAGAATAAAACAAATAATACCTGTTTTATTCTTTCCATATTAATATTTAATTTATTGATGGTGCCGGCACAGGTATTTATCCCTTGTTGCCATGCCACCACGTATATGGCGTTCAGCTTTATTTACATCAAGCACCTGCCTGACCTTTTCAGCAAGCGGATGGTTAATAGAAGGCAGTCTTTCTGTTAAGTCTTTATGTACCGTACTTTTACTGACCCCAAATACTGTAGCCGTCTGCCTTACTGTAGCATTATTCTCAACCATATATCTGGCAAGCTGTACTGCACGTTCTTCAAGGCTGTTTTCAAGATAACTGCTATGCCTTTGCTTTCTATATACTGGCTTTTCCAATGAAAAATGCTCCTCATAAAAGTTTTGTACATTCTATGAGAAACAATCCAGAATTATGCTTAATAACAGGCATATGGTTTAATAAATATTTATATTTAAACTTCCTTGCCTATATTTCTTCTGCAATACACCTTGCAACATGTACCCCGCTTGCTGAAGCATGTGACAGTGAATGTGTTACCCCGCTGCAGTCCCCGATAACATAAAGCCCCTTTTTCCCTGTTTCAAGATGGCTGTCAATTTCAACTTCCATATTATAGAATTTAACTTCCACACCATATAAAAGTGTATCATCATTGGCAGTTCCAGGCGCGATTTTATCAAGCCTGTATATCATTTCAATAATTCCATCAAGTATTCTTTTTGGCATAACAAGGCTTAAATCACCTGGTGTTGCTGAAAGTGTAGGGGTAATAAACCCTTCTTTTATACGTGAAGAATTACTTCTCCTTCCCCTTGTAAGGTCACCAAACCTCTGTACAAGCACACCGCCGCCAAGCATATTTGAAAGCCTTGCAATGCTTTCACCGTAACCATTGCTGTCCCTGAAAGGTTCTGAAAAATGTTTTGCAACCAGAAGCGCAAAGTTGGTGTTGTCTGTATGCTTTGCAGGGTCTTCGTAACTATGGCCGTTTACTGTAACTATTCCATTTGTATTTTCTGCTACTACAACACCATGCGGGTTCATGCAGAATGTACGCACCAAATCTTCAAATTTAGCAGTCCTGTAAACAATCTTGCTTTCATAAAGTTCGTCTGTAAGATGCGCAAAAACCTCCGCTGGCAGTTCAACACGCACCCCTATGTCAACACGGTTTGATTTTGTACGGAGTGACAGTTCATTACAGACTGTTTCCATCCATTTGCTTCCGCTTCTTCCGGCAGAAATAATACATTTACTACAGCTGTAGTTGCCATTTGTTGTTTTTACAATATATCCCCCGTTATTATATGCCACATGTTCTACAGTTGTATCAAAGTAAAAGTCTGCTTTATCTTTTAATAATCCATAAATATTTTTTAATACTATAAAGTTAATATCTGTTCCAAGATGGCGCACTGAAGCATCAAGCAGGTGAAGCCCGTTTTGCAGGCAAAGTTTTTTAATTTTAGTATCAGCTGTTGAATAAAGTTTTGTACCTTCCCCGCCAAATTCAAGGTTAAGCCCGTCGACATAATTCATAAGTTCCAGTGCTTTTTCCTTGCCAATATACTCATAAAGCGTACCGCCAAACTGGTTGGTAATATTATATTTGCCATCCGAAAATGCACCAGCTCCCCCGAAACCATTCATTATTGAACAGCTTTTGCAGTGCAGGCATGATTTAACTTTCTCATTATTCATAGGGCATTTGCGCTTTTCAAGTGTATGGCCAGCTTCAAATACTGCCACTTTAAGTTTTTTATCAAGATTAACAAGTTCATACAGGGCAAATATCCCGCCAGGTCCTGCCCCAACTATAATAATATCATAATCCATATAGAACACCCCCTTCCAATATTACTATTTTACAACACTTCGCTATTAAAAAACAGCCCTTTTTAAAACATCTTCCCACACTTATCATTGCAGCATATAATATTTTGTATTATAATGTATCTGCAAACACTAATCATGTATTCTGGGCAATATATTAAAAGGAGCTAAACATGAAAAAAATTGTTTTAACCGGAGGCGGTACTGCCGGCCATGTTACACCAAATATCGCACTTATACCAGCATTAAAAAAAGAGGGGTATGAAATACACTATATTGGCTCTTACGATGGTATTGAAAAAAAACTTATTGGGGAATTAAACATACCTTATTACGGTATTTCCAGTGGAAAATTACGCAGATATATAGATATTAAAAACCTGAGTGACCCGTTCAAAGTAATAAAAGGGCTTGCCCAGGCAAGGCATATACTTGGAAAGATTAAACCTGATGTTGTATTTTCAAAAGGCGGGTTTGTTGCTGTCCCTGTTGTACTTGCTGCTAAGTCAAGACGTATCCCGTGTATTATACATGAATCTGATATGACACCTGGCCTTGCCAATAAAATATGCATCCCATGTGCAGTAAGGGTATGTACGAATTTTCCCGAAACACTGGAATACATACCATCTGAAAAAGCTGTGCTTACAGGCTCACCTATAAGAGAAGAACTTTTTCATGGTGGCAGGGAGAAAGGCCTTGCTTTCTGTGGATTTGACAATTCTAAGCCTGTTATTCTTGTAATAGGCGGCAGCCTTGGCGCTGTTGCAGTAAATAATGCTGTACGGAGGATTCTGCCACAGCTTTTAAATAAATTCCAGGTAATACACCTTTGTGGCAAAGGAAAGCTTGATAATTCACTAAATAATACAAAAGGGTATGCACAGTTTGAATATATAAATGAAGAATTAAACAGCCTTATGGCAGCAGCTGATATAATGGTTTCAAGGGCTGGCGCTAATGCAATATGTGAAATACTTGCCCTCCGCAAGCCAAATATACTTATACCACTTTCTGCTGAAGCAAGCCGTGGTGACCAGATACTTAATGCTGCTTCATTTGAAAAACAAGGCTACAGCATAGTTATACAGGAAAAAGATGTAACAGATGATAGTTTGTATGAAGCAATACTTAAAGCATATAATAACAAAGAAACATATATTAAAGCAATGAAACAGAGCAGGCTGAATAATTCTATTGAAAAAATTACTGGTCTTATAAATGAAGCTGCAAACCGCAAACGCAAGTAAACAGGAGGATTATTATGAAACTGCCAAAAGACCCGGCAATACTTTTAAGTTATATAAATACGCAGTTACGTGATTTCTACCCGTCATTTAGTGACCTGTGCCAGTCATTATGTATAGACGGCGCACAGGTCACAGAAAAACTTTTATCTATCGGGTATAAGTATGACAGTGCACTTAACAAGTTTGTATAATACTATCCATAGGTTGAAAAATCCTTCTAAGGCTGCAAAAAACGCGGCCTTAGAAGGACTACACTTCAACCTTGGAAAATGCCACTGTTAAGGTACAAGTGGCATTTTATATAATATATTCTATTATTTTATAACGTTACAACACTTCCTGTTATATCCCTTGATACCCACATGGACATTCCAGGCCCGTGGTTGCCATATGGCCTTGTATGGAAGCCAAAACGTTCATAAAAGCTTTCCCTTCCATATGCTGCCATCAGGCTTATCATTACAGTTTCCCCATCAAGGACATCTTTTCTTATATAGTCAAGCACCCTGCTTATAAGTTCTGTGCCGATATGGCATCCCTGGTAATCAGGATGTACAATGACATCTGTTATAAAGTATGTATAGCCTCCGTCACTTACTATCCTTGCCATACCAGCAGGCCTGCCGCCACACATAGCAACACACAGGTAGAATGAATTATTAATTGCTATGGCAGCACGCTTTTCTGTTACTTTAATCCAGCTCACTGCCTTTCTTAATGCATTATAATCATCTACTGATATATTATTTGTATACACTACAGGGCTTGTACACCCCTTTTCATCCGGCGGCATTCCGTCCATATTTTTTCCCTCCTATAATTTAAATATTTCCACACTTCTCTGCAAATCTTCTGATAAACTCTGTAAATTACCTGCGGAAACTGCAAGTGTACTAATTGTAGTATTAAGTTCCTGTACAGAAGTTGCTGTTTCCTCGGCAGAAGCAGCATTTTCTTCTGAAACTGCGGAAAGGTTAGAAATTATCTGTACCACACTTGTCTTTTCCTTATCACATGCATCCGTTTTAACCCTGATATCTTCTGCTTCTTCACGTGACTGGTCAATACCTGTATGCACATTGGCAAACTGGTGTCTTGTCTGTTCAAATTTCTCCTGTTGTTTATTAACAATACTGCGCACCTCGTCCATAACAAGAACAGTATTCTGGGAATCATCAAGAAGTTCATTAATAGTTTCTGCTATGCTGCCTGCTGATTCATTTGATTGTTCTGCAAGTTTCTGTATCTGCCCTGCAACAACTGCAAAGCCACGCCCCTGTTCACCAGCCCTTGCTGCTTCAATGGATGCATTAAGTGACAAAAGGTTGGTTTCTTCTGCAATAGAAGTGATAAGCTGTATTGCATCACTAATCCTTGCTGCTGACTCATTTGTAGCATTTACCCTGTTGCCTATCCTTTCAATGGCATCCATTGTTGCATTATTAGAATCAGCCAGCCCGTCTATAATAACCATTGCATCATCACCATTATTTTTCATATCACCAGATATCTGGTCAAGATTATGTACTGAACCAACTATACCACCAATCATTTCCCCGATAATTTCAATTCTTGCAGAAGCATTTTCCACATCGTCTGCCTGGGAAACCACGCCTTTGGTAATCCCGTCCACAGCCTGTTCCAGTTCACTGGCAGTAACACTCGTCTGTGATGCCATATTATTAAGCTCATTGCCTTCTCTTTTTAAGATATCAATAGAATTTTTAATATTTGATACTACACCTGTAAGTTCCTGCTGCATCTTATGCACACTACGCATCATGTCCCCAAGTTCATCACTTCTCTTAAGACCCTTTGAATCAACTGGCTCGTTAAGAACCCCTTTGGCAATCTTGGATACAGCTCTCTCTGCTGCAAGAATACCATGTTTTATCCTTGTTGTAACAAATGATATTAATACAATGGATACTATTAATATTATAACCCATGCTGTAACAACAGACCTGATTTTTGAAGTAACAAAAGATTCAACGCTTTCCGCTGGCTGTCCTACAAAATACATCCCTACTATACTTCCATCTGAATTATGCATCGGCATATAACATGCATAATAATTTACATGGTTTACAACAATATCACTCAGACGGACAACTTCCCCCTGTCCTGTCACCCTGCTGTATACTTCCGGGTCAGAAGTTGTGCCTAAAATCCTCTCCCCTGTTTCATCACTTATAATTGACGTGGCATACCTTACATCTCCATAGAATAATGTAACTTCTTTATCATTGCCTTCTGTAAAGCTGTCAATAAGCCTTTCATTCCCC
Organism: Lachnoclostridium sp. UBA7097; assembly: GCA_002499945.1. Lineage (GTDB taxonomy): Bacteria > Bacillota > Clostridia > Lachnospirales > Lachnospiraceae > Butyribacter. Next base: position 17,064 of record DKYP01000043.1, on the reverse strand, counting down.
GTAACATTAAGTGAACCTTTTACAAGTTTATCTCCAAGCAATGAATAATCCCCTTCATCAATAGCTGTATAGGCAGCATTGACACTTGTCGCTATAGCTTCAAGCGAGGCAAAAACCTCCGCCTGCATCCCTTCCCTTATACCCCGGATTCCAACACCTGTCAGGACAATTCCCATAATTAAAGTAGGCAGTATAGCTATCCCCATTATCTTACCTGCCAGCGAAAGCCGGTGCCTTTTCTTCATGTCTTGTCCATTTTCATTTTTTGTCCCCATTCCATTCATGAATTCTCCTCCAATTATTAGATTATTGCATAAATATAGCATAGATGCATATATTTATTATATCATTGATACGCTGTAAAATCTATTTATTTTCGTATATTTTTACGTTTATAATGCTGGTTTTTTATAATATGGTTATTAATGAAAAGATACGTATATTCCCATAAGCAGACAAAACAGTTGCAGAAATGGAGGTTTTTAATGGAACTTGTAACGCATACAATCCAGACTAATGAGTTAAAATGCAGAAGCAATATACAGGCCACCCTTGAAGATGATATGAATGTACCTGATACTAAACCTGATATTGAAAAGCTTGTTAAAACCCAGGGAAAAATACAGATAACCGATATAAGCCCGTCTGAAGGAAAGGTAAATGTACGTGGCAATCTTTCGTTCTCCCTTTTATACTTCAGCAACGATGATATACGCCCAATACATAATATAAAGGGACAAATTCCTTTTAACGAATCAATTAATATGGACAGTGTGGCTGCCAATGATGATGTATTCTGCCATTTTGAGCTGGAGGACTGCCAGGCAAGCCTTATTAATTCAAGAAAAGTAAGCATACGTGCAATTTTAAGCCTGGACTGCTGCCAGAATGAACAGAAAAATATTACTATAGGCACAGATATTATATCTGAAGATGCAGCAAGGGCGGGAATGGAAGAATCTGTTGCACCTGAAGGGCTTAACAAAAAGTTCAGCACTATTTCATATACACAGATTGCCCTGCAGAAAAATGATATATTCAGGATAAGTGATGAAACCATACTCCCTAAAGGAAAGCCTGCTATTGATACCCTTCTATATTATGAAATGACACCACAGAATGTACAGACAAGGATTGTGGAAGATGGCATACGCATTATAGGGGATGTGCTTCTTTTTGCACTTTATACACCTGAAATAGAAGAACGCCGCCTTGAATATATTGAAACAGAAATACCTTTTGATGGTATTGTTAATTGTAATGGTTGTAGTGAAAATATGATACCTGATATAGAAATCACTGTTTCTTCAAGGGAGGTTTCTGCTAAACCAGACGAAGATGGTGAAAACAGGATACTTGATATTGAGCTTATCTTAAAATTGCAGATGAAGTTCTATGAGGATGATGAACTGCAGATACTTGATGATGCATATTCCACTTCATGCAGCTTACAGCTTGCCAGGGAAAATATAAATTATGAGAAACTTTTAATGAAGAACCAGAGCAGTGTACGGATTTCTGACCATATTAATATAAATAACAGCGATAATATCCTGCAGATATGCAGCAGCAGCGGCACAATACAAATTGATGAACAGGAAATAACTGAGGACGGCATACAGATTGAGGGTGCTGTAACCCTTGACATACTTTATATAACCGATAATGATGACAGGCCTTTAAGCATGACAAAAGGTGTTATACCATTCAGCCATCTTGTAGAGATAAAAGGAATATCTGATGATGACTCTTATGAATTACAGTCAGATATAAACCAGATAAACCTGATAATGATTGACAAGGAAGAAGTAGAAGCCAAAATTACCCTTTCAATATGTGCACTGGTCTTTACCAGTAAAAACCAGGATGCAATAACAGGTATAACAGAAAACCCCCTTGACCTGCAGAAATTCAATGACATGCCAGGGCTTGCCGGCTTTATAGCAAATGATAACGATACCTTATGGGATATTGCCAAAGAATATAATACAACACCTGAAAGCATTATGGAATTAAATGGTTTAACAAGCAGCCAGATACATAAGGGCGACCGCCTTCTGCTTATGAAAATAGTTGATGGTGTATAATATATGGTTTTAATGCTATACTGGAAGGGATTAAAATACAATCCCCTCCAGGCGGCATTGCCGCTTTAATTTTATCGTATAACTTTAATCCATCCCTCAGGGGCTTCTATCCTGCCCATCTGTATGCCCGTAAGTGTATTATATAATTCCTTTGTAACAGGCCCCATATCTTCCATTCCGCTAGGGAAACAGATTTCGCCGCCGCTGTAAGCAACTTTTCCTACCGGTGAAATAACAGCAGCTGTCCCGCAAAGCCCGCACTCTGCAAAGTCTTTTACCTCATCAAAGTATACTTCCCTTTCCTCAACTTCAAGCCCGAGGTAATCCTTAGCTACTGCCATAAGTGAACGGCGTGTTATTGATGGAAGTATGCTGCCAGACTTAGGTGTTATTACTTTCTTGTCTTTTGTAATAAAAATAAAGTTTGCCCCGCCTGTTTCTTCTACCTTTGTACGTGTGGCAGCATCAAGATACATATTTTCATCAAAACCTTTATTATGTGCATCTACTATTGCATGAAGGCTCATTGCATAATTAAGCCCTGCCTTGATATGTCCTGTCCCATGAGGGGCTGCCCTGTCAAAATCACTTACACGTATTGTAATAGGTTTTGCACCGCCTTTAAAATACGGTCCTACAGGTGTAGTAAATACCCTGAACTGGTATTCATTGGCTGGTTTAACCCCGATTACTGCATCACTGCCAAACATATAAGGCCTTATATATAATGTTGCACCTGAACCAAACGGAGGTACATAATCAATATTTGCTTCAACAGTTTTAACTATTGCATCAATAAAACGCTCCTTTGGAAACTGCGGCATCTCTAACCGCGCTGCAGAATCCATAAGCCTTTCTGCATTCAGGTCTGGCCGGAAACAGACTACTTTGCTATCTTCAGTTGTATATGCTTTCAGTCCCTCAAAAATTGTCTGTGCATACTGAAGGACACATGCACATTCACTAATTGTTATGGTATCATCTTCTATAAGTGCGCCTTCATCCCATGCGCCATTCTTATAATTTGATACATACCTTTTGTCTGTCTTCATATAACCAAATCCAATATTACTCCAGTCGATGTCTTTCTTTGCCATATTAGTCTCCATTCCGCCACTGGCGCTGGTGACATAAATCATCACAAAAACAAGATGTGCGCCTTTCATCATGTTGTATTATTAACTCCAGCTAATACATATTAAATTGTACATCTTGTCTTATATAGTGTCAAGTTATTATATTTAATTTTATTCATCTTTAAGTTAAATCGTCTTCAATCATGCCAACCCTTCTGACATGGCGTTCTGCATTTGAAAATTCTGTTTCAAGAAATGTATCCACTATCTTTAATGCAAGCCCTGGCCCTATTACCCTTGCACCCATTGCAAGGATATTGGCATCATTATGTTCCCTTGTAGCCTGTGCACTGAATGTATCATGGCACAGTGCAGCACGTATACCTTTTACCTTATTGGCAGCAATGGATATCCCTATCCCTGTGCCACATATAAGTATACCCCTGTCACATTCACCTGCCACAATTGCATTAGCTACTTTCTTTGCATATACCGGATAGTCACATGACTTCTCATCATAGCTTCCATAATCCTTGTATTCCATGCCTTTCTCTTCTAAATGTTTAATAACCTCCTGTTTAAGTCCGTAACCTCCCTGGTCACTGCCCAATGCTATCATTACTTTCTCCTCCTTCTTCGTGATAAATTGCTTCCATTCTAAGGATTACCCTTTCAACCCTTTTCTGCACTTCTTCAAAAAAGTTCCCATACTGTGCATCATCTGCACCATATGGATTAACCATGTCTGTATCCTCACCTATAAACTCACCTATTGTATAAACATTGCTGTCTATGCCAAAATCTTCCATAAGCTTTACCTTTTCGCTAAATGCCATTGTCAGCATAAGCGTATTCTGTGTTATATCTTCCTTATCCAGCTGGATTGAATGTTTATGGTTGCTTATACCCATATCATGGCCACTAAGTATTACATTTACCTTGGGGCTTATCGGCTCTGAAAAAAGAACAATTATCCCACGGGAAACAGCCTCCGGAAGCCATGCGGGGGCTATATCTTTATAAACCGCCTCCGCTACTGGACTACAAAAAGTATTGGTTGTACATATAAATATTACCTTATCATAACTTTTCATGTCCCTCTCCTTTCTCTATTATTTATTGTGCATTATGCCTGCACTATATGATATGCGGCTGCTTTTATCATCCTGTTCATCACAGCTCCCCCAAGAATATCATTATCAAAACTTTCTGAATATATAAATTGTGCCCCCAGATAATCCATCTCCCTTAATATATCATATAATCCGGCAGCAATAGAAGCCTCATGCTTTCTTGAACCTATGCTTTTTACAATACTGCACCTGTACTTGTCCTTTGTTTCATCTGTAGCTATAACTGCTGTTTTACAGCCTTCCTTTTCTTTGCTTTCTGCAAGCAGGTTAATCTTGCAGATTACATTGGAAATATCCCCTTCAACAATAACAAGTTCCCCTTTTGGTGCATAATGGCGGTACTTCATCCCGGGTGCTTTTGCAATTATCCCGTCCCCTGGCGTCCTGCTTTCTATTGCAGGGTCTGTAAGGACATTTCCCACAACCTGGCATGCCATATCCTTTGTAATATAACCTGGCCTTAATATAACAGGGACTTCCCCGCTTACATCAATTATTGATGATTCAATGCCTACCCTGGCACTACCGCCATCAATTACCATATCAATCCTGCCACTAAGGTCCTCTATAACATGTTCTGCCCTGACGGGGCTTGGCCTTCCTGATGTATTGGCACTTGGCGCTGCAATGCATATACCTGACTGTCTTATAAGCTCCCTTGCAACTGGATGTGACGGCATCCTTACGGCAACCGTCAAAAGCCCGCCGGTAACAGATAACGGGACTATTTCCTTCTTCTTAAAAACCATTGTAAGCGGTCCCGGCCAGAATGCCTCTGCAAGCTTAAGCCCGTTTTCTGTAATATCTTCTGCTACTTTATATAAATCTTCCATACCAGCAATATGTACTATAAGCGGATTGTCAGATGGCCTTCCTTTAGCTTTATATATTTTTGATGCTGCAAGGGGGTTTAATGCATCCCCTCCAAGCCCGTAAACCGTTTCTGTCGGAAAGGCTACAAGCCCCCCGTTCTTTAGTATACTACATGCTTCCTTAAGTTCTTCTTTTTTAAAATTATCCGGGTTTATTTTTTGTATTTTTGTTACCATGTCTTTCTCCATTCCATAACGGCAGCAGATGCTTCCTCCTGTGCCCCTTTTCCAGCAAGGTAGGAAAGAATCCCTTTTGCGACAGCTTCTGCAACCTTCTTCTGGTAATCACTGCTTACAAGCATCTGTGCTTCCTGTGGGTTTGATAAAAAACCACATTCTACAATTATTGCAACCCCTTTTGAGTTTTTTAATATATAGTAATCTGCATTTGGCTTTGCCACCCTTTTATTGCTCTCATCAAGGTCTGATGCAAGCTGTGCCTGCATTATATCTGCAAATTTCTTCCCCTCTTCTGATGATGCCTGGTAAAAGACCTGCGCCCCTTTGGAACTTTCCTTTGTAAAACTGTTCTGGTGTATGCTTACTATGGCATCAGGGTTTTCACTGTTCATAAGTTCTACTCTTTTCCTTAAATCTGCTGCCTTCTTCCTCTTATCATCTTCATTATACAGGCCTGTGTCTGTTTCCCTTGTCATAACAACTTCACAGTCATTATCTTCTAATACCCCTTTCAGGAATAATGCAATAGCAAGGTTTATATCCTTTTCATATGCACCATTAACCCCCACCTTCCCCGGGTCTATTCCGCCATGTCCGCTGTCAATTACAACTTTATATTTTTTATTGCTTTTAACTGATACTTCTTCAAATACATCCTTTGCGGTCATATATGTTATTATTCCCGCAACAAAAAGAACACATACCGTTATAAGCATTACCAGTGATTTGCCTTGTTTAAAAACAGCCATACAAAACCGTCCTTTCAATATACTTAGCATCTGATATAAGTATATGTAAGCATCGCTGCTTAAAGAACGTATAACTGCTGCCCTTTTATTACATCAGCCACAATATTTTGCAACTGTATCCCAGACTGCAGAAGTTTCAAGCCCAAGTTTCCAGAATGCCATGCCTGCTGCATTTCCATCAGCAACAGCTTTCATCTTCAAATCAAGTGATTTCGGGGTTTCTATCCACATCCTGTTCAGCGCACCCCCTGACCTGTATTCAATATAATCAAGCCCGGCTTCTTCATCCCATACTATCTCTGCGCCTGAATTTGAAGCAACTTCAGAAGCATATCCCATGGAACACGCCTCTGATGACAACTCCACACTGCCATCTTTTGTCGTTTCCTTCCATAACCTTGAATAGAATGGAAGTGCAATTATAACCTGTTCTGCAGGCACCTGGTCTATAGTATTTTTTACAGAGTCTTTAACATATTGTAGTGATGACACCGGTCCTGCTTCTTCAGAGCCTGCATAATATTCATCATATGCCATTGTAATAACATAATCTGCCACAGCAGCCTGCTCTGTCCTGTTATAATATTCAGAATAACTTGCAGGAGGGTAATTATCTACAGACAAGACTATGCCATTATTGCGGCACATAATCCCTAACTCCCTTATAAACTGTACAAAATCCTCACCATTTTCCTGCCTTACATTCTCAAAGTCTATATTTATACCATCAAGGTTGTATTTTATGGCTTCTGCCATAAGGTTCTTGGCAAGCCTCTGCCTTCTTGATGTTGCCCTTAAAACCTTTCCTATCTTCATGTCCGGGTCAAAATCATCACACAACCCCCACACCTGCGCCCCCGCTGCATGGGCACGTTCAATATATGTATAATCTGCTATAGAAGAAATATTGCCAGCATTATCTATTGTCTTAAACCATGTAGGTGCTACTACATTTACCCCCTTTGTAAAAGAAAGGAGTGAGGATAAAGCCAGGTTAGCTTCTTTATTAGTAACCTGGTGCCAGACAAGGTTGACCTTTTCACCTAAAAGCAGATGTGTATACTCTTCTTCTTTAAAATTTGTTGTCTTCATTTCTTCTGTAATTTCCCCAATTCTGTCCTCTTTAATATAACCAGTAATCCCGTCCTCTGTCATTGCCTTACAGAATCCTTCTTCATTTGCCCCTTCCAATATACGCAGTTTCGTGCCAGATTCTATATCATAAAGAATAGCACTTTTATTATCTGGTTTAAAACGCAACTGGGCATCCTTCTTTACTGTGCTGTATTCTTCATTTTCCCCATACCTGTAATTTATAACAACCCTGCCAGGATTGTTAAACTTCTTATAATCAAGTGCTGTATATTGTTCTACATAATCTATTGCAACATAAACAATATCATCCTTAAACTTAACAATATCATAATCTTTAGTTTCTTTCTTTTTATTAGTGTAACATACATTGCTGTTTATTTCAGCTGAAACAACAGCAGAAGCTGTACTGTACAAAAGCTTGTTCTCTACAGAATCCCAGTAAAACCTTGGATTAAGCAGGTCTTTTACTATATCCATGCTTATATAAACCTGCCCGTCCTCATATAACCCCTGTTCCTCTGTGGTTTCATCCTGTAATATTAACTGTACTTTTCCATCTGGCACATTAAAATAATCTGTAAGTTCCATATGCTCTTTACTTGGCATATTCTTCCGCACAATTACAATAATAGAAACCATTATAATAACTAATACTAATAGTGCAACAGGAATTAAAATTTGTTTCTTTTTCATATGTCAGCTTCCTTTTCTTCTCATATAGTTATATTATAATAAGTATACCACTTTATATGAAGATAAACAAGAAGCCTGCGATGAAAAATGTTTTGAACAAACATCAGCCAGGAAAATCCCGGGCAAGATTTACCTGGCCTTTTTATAGCTTACAACTTTACATTGTTAAAGGGCTGCTTAACCTTCCATAACAATCCTTCATTCCGCCGCCTTTGGCGGCACAAGAGATATAAAAAATGCCGCTTTTGCATTTTTCCAAGATTGAAGTGTAGTTCCTCTTAGGTTGCGTTTTTTGCAACCTTAGAAGGACTTTTCAACCTAATGTAATAAATTAAAATATTTCAGACACTTGTGATACGTTCAAAATCTATCCGGACTATCCTGCCATGCTCGTCACCTGTATAACTCTTCATGTAGTAACTGTTTTCCATTACATGTTTAAGTTGTTCTACATTATCAAGCGAATACTGCCTGCCATCAATCTTTACCTCAACGCCAATATTTTCTGCCTGTTTTATTTCAGATACAAGCCATGAATACATTTTGTCCTTTAGTTCTTCTGGTTTACTATCCAATTTTACCTGCCTCCCATAAAATAACAGCTATGCATTGTGTGATACGCTGCTTAAATTTCCTAAATACTTTATATAAAAGAGTTCCGGGTTCCTTATATTTATGGTATAAGTAAAATCTGCATTCCATAATACCAAGTGCCTGCTCCTCCTTTCTTTGCAGAACCCGTTTCCCTGATGTGTATTATATTATAATATGGCAGTTTTAAACTATGGTATATTTGACAATATTGCCAGAAATTTTTTGTAACAAAAAACCACGTTTTTATATAAAACCTCACATTTCCATCACATTTGAAATTAATAAACAATAAACTTGAAAAAACTCCTAGTATTTCTTATCATAATTTACAAACCCTATTTAATACGTGAAAATTATCTTTTACATTGACTTATATAATAGTTTAAATTATAATTTAAATAAGGATATTTGTACTATTTTGACGATTATTGCAACTTTAAAAAGAAGGGAAGTGAGCCTGTGCGAATAGAAAAAATTAGCGACAAACAAATCCGTTGTACATTAAATAAACAGGATTTATCTGACCGCGAACTCCGTATTAGTGAGCTGGCATATGGAACTGATAAGGCAAAAGCACTTTTCCGCGACATGATGCAGCAGGCTTCCTATGAATTTGGATTTGAAACGGAGGATATTCCTTTAATGATAGAAGCTATACCAATGTATCCTGACACACTGGTATTAGTTATTACCAAAGTTGACGACCCTGATGAACTTGACACACGTTTTTCTAACTTTTCAGATAACCCTGATGAATTATATGATGACAGTGAATATGTATATGATATTGAAGATTCCCTGGATGGCAGCTATATTCCAGATGACGGGGATACATTATCCTTTGTCCCTGGTTTTCAGGAGGAACCTGAAACTGATTTTATATCACTGTCAGAAGCCCTTGGCATGGAACCAAGGCCTAGAACACCTGATACCAAAATTAGTACAGATATCATAAAAACCTATTTATTCAAGAAACTTGAAGACATAGCTGCACTTGCCGGCAGCCTGGATGGCATATATAACGGCAGCAATACCGTTTATAAAGATGATGCTAAAGGGTGTTATTACCTGGTACTGCATAAGTCTGGACATTCACCAGATGAATTTAATAAAATCTGCAATATTGCCGGGGAATATGGCACTCCTTTAAAAAATACTTATGCAAGCCCTTCATATTTTGAAGAACATTTTGACCCGCTTATTAAAACAAAAGCTGTACAGACGCTTGCCAGCATCTGACAAACTCCATACAGTATATAACCATGGACACTATGTCCCACAAAGGATGTCCCATAACAAAAAGCGGCTGCCGTACTGGCATAGCCGCTTTTTAAACTTTATTCTGGTTTAAAGAACTATAAAACATCATTTCTTAGCAAGGTACTCATTAACAGTTTCAACAAGCTTTCCAGCCTCAAGCCCATGTACTACAGCAGCTTCTGCCAGGCTTTCACCCTGTGAAGCAGGACAGCCTATACAATGCATGCCTGATGCCATAAGAATAGGCCCGATACCTGGGTCTAATTTAAGCATATCTGCAATAATCATATCTTCTGATACTCTCTCCGTCATAATATCCCCTTTTCTGCGCTGTATATATTTATAAACCTGCCATTATAATTTTACAGAATACAACGCACTTCTGCATCCAGGTATATTTTAAATTTTATCCAAAATAATATAACTTATACAGGCTTCATAGCGGACACTTCTGGCATAAAACCTTATTCCCGCATTTACCCATATACATAAAAAGCCGCCGCCCCGTAACGCAAAAAAACGTACAGCGGCCAGCAGCCCTATGTCCGTAAAATGCCTGTATTATTCTTCAGAAATTGCTCCTGAAGGGCATGTTCCTGCACAAGCACCACAGCTGATGCATGTATCAGGGTCAATTACATAATGTGCATCTCCTTCTGAGATAGCGCCTACTGGACATCCGCCTGCACAAGCACCACAGCTGACGCAGTCATCACTAATTACATATGCCATTCTAAAGTCCCTCCTTTTAATTTTGTCTTTTTATTATAATACACATTTTTAAATATTACAAGGACAAACTGAATATTTTTTACGGGAATCCCGGGCGAAGAAAGCTGCCTGCCAATTTAATCTTCCGGCACTGCCTCTTCTTTCCCTGTTTCACTGCTTTCCCCGGTATCCTTTGGTGTCATAAATTTATCTATAACGTTTACAATACCGTCTTCATCATTTGATGCTGTTACATAGTCTGCCATTTCTTTAACTTCCTTCTGTGCATTGCCCATTGCTACACCCATTCCTGCAAAGCGCAACATTGGCATATCGTTATAACTGTCACCTATGCAGATAACTTTTTCACGTGGTATTTCAAGATGTTTTACCAGTTTCTCAACTGCCACCCCCTTATCTACATACCTTGGAAGCAGTTCAACATAAAACGGGTCAGACCTGAACACGTTCATCCTGTCCCCAAATTCTTTGTCCATAATTTTTTCAACTTCTGCCATATATGCAGGTGTCCCGCTTAAAAGGAATTTATTAAATGGGAAATTTATTGCTTTAACAAAATCATGTGCTTCGTTTATTGTAACATCACATGCCATTGCATCAGCTTTTATATATTCATTCAGCCCGTTACCTGAAACCATCTCTTTTGTATTGTCATTGTATACAACTATGCCTACACCTGCTTTCTTTGCTGCTTCATAGACAGGTTTAACCATTTCCTGTGGTACCATCTGGTTATAAATGCACTCCCCGGTCTTGCAGTTTACTACGGTTGTTCCATTATATGCAATTACATACCCGCCATATTGTTCAAGTGAAATATTTGCTGCGGTTTTCCTTATTCCTGCAATGGAACGTCCCGAAGCGATTGCAACTGTCTTGCCACGTTTCTGTGCTTCTATTATGGCTCTTCTTGTATTTTCTGAAATCTGCTTGTCTGAACCAACAAGTGTACCATCAACATCAAGCACAAGCATATCATAGTTATCACCTTCTGGTTCTTCAATACCCTTGACTTTACGGAATATTTTCATAAATTCTTTGCCTGTAATTGTTTCATGTTCAATAAGAAATGCTGCAAGGCTGTCAAGTGCATCCCTGTCACCTGATAAAAGTTCTTCTGCCTTATTATAACATTCCTTAAGTATACGCATGACTTCTTCATCTATCTGTGCTTCTGTGGCATCACCACAGTTTAATACTGTACGTCCGTCAAGGTATTTGCCTTCTACTGATTCAAGCCCTATCATGCCGAACTTTTCAGTCATTCCATACTGTGTAACCATAGCCCTTGCGAGCTGTGTCGCCTTTTCTATATCGTTTGACGCACCTGTTGTTATTGAATTAAATACAACCTGTTCTGCTGCACGCCCTCCAAAAAGTGATACTATACGTGTAAGTATCTCATCTTTGCTCATAAGGTACTTTTCTTCTTCTGGTACTTGCATAACATAACCCAGTGAACCCATTGTCCTTGGTACTATTGTAATCTTCTGCACCGGCTCTGAATTTTTCTGCAAGGCAGCGACAAGTGCATGGCCGATTTCATGGTATGCAACAATTCTTTTTTCTTCTTTGCCAAGTATCCTGTCCTTCTTCTCTTTGCCCGCTATTACCACTTCAACAGCCTCAAATAAATCAGACTGGCTTACAGCTTTCCTCCCTGCCCTTACAGCCATAATTGCAGCTTCATTTATCATATTGGCAAGGTCTGAACCAACAGCGCCGCTTGTTGCAAGTGCTATTGCATCAAAGTCAACGGAATCATCCATAAGCACATCTTTGGCGTGTACTTTTAATATGTCAACCCTGCCTTTAAGGTCAGGCTTCTCTACTATTATCCTCCTGTCAAAACGGCCCGGACGCAGAAGTGCCTTGTCAAGTACCTCCGGCCTGTTGGTTGCACCAAGTATTACAAGCCCTTTTGAGCTGTCAAAACCGTCCATCTCTGATAATAACTGGTTAAGTGTCTGCTCACGCTCATCATTGCCGCCGCCGTACTGTGTATCACGGCTTTTGCCGACTGCATCAATCTCATCTATAAAGATAATACATGGTGCCATTGACTGTGCCTGCTTGAACAAATCCCTTACCCTGGATGCACCGACACCTACGAACATCTCCACAAAGTCTGAACCTGACAATGAGAAAAATGGCACCCCTGCTTCACCGGCAACTGCCTTTGCAAGCAAGGTTTTGCCTGTTCCTGGAGGTCCTACAAGAAGCGCACCTTTAGGAAGCCTTGCACCTATATCTGAATACTTCTTTGGGTTATGGAGGAAATCCACAAGTTCGGTAAGGGACTCCATAGCCTCCTCCTGGCCCGCTACATTTTTAAATGTAACTCCTGTTTCTTTTTGTACATACATCTTGGCAGTGCTTTTGCCTACCCCCATAACACCACCCGAACCTTTTGACATCATGCGGAATATAAAAAACAGCCCTCCCCATAAAAGAAGTATAGGTATCAATGTGGTAACTACCATATATAATATGCTTGAGGAACTGTTTGGTATCTCCTTTGAAAACCTGACACCTGCGTTGCTTAACCTTTCAACAAGGTTATAATCCATTGATATAATACCTGTATAATAAGTAATTTCATAAAGGGTGCTGCCCTGTAATACAGGAATTATCTCTAACTTATCTGATGAAAGGATTACTTCCTTGACCTGCCCGTCCTCTAACATCTTAATAAACTGGTCATATGTTATTTCCTTATTAGATGCTTTCTCTACCTGGCTGTTCATAAATGAAAATATAAGAAACATGCCCAGTGCTGCTACAAGGCATATAATTATACTTTTCCTGTTCTGGCTCTTTTTAGGGTCCTGCCTGTTATTATTATTCTCCAAAATTACGCCTCCTTTGCCTCCCTCTAAGGTGTTATTCTTTCACATTATAAAACTAGTGTGAATATAAATCAATATATTATCATGTGAATAATGTTTGAAATTTCTATTTTTTTAATAAAATATTACTATGCAAAAATTTTTTAAAATAATGATTGAACAGGGTATGGCATTTGCGTTATAATAAAATAATATTGCAATTATAAACCTACAACATAAGGAGGATAATTTAATGGCTGTCAAATATGTGTTTGTTACTGGAGGAGTTGTATCAGGCCTTGGCAAAGGAATAACTGCTGCCTCTCTGGGAAGGCTGCTCAAAATGCGTGGCTACAGTGTCACTATGCAGAAATTCGACCCATATATAAATATCGACCCAGGTACAATGAACCCTGTGCAACATGGTGAAGTATTTGTTACAGATGATGGTGCAGAAACCGACTTAGACCTTGGGCATTATGAGCGTTTTATTGATGAAAGCCTTACCAAACAGTCAAATGTAACCACAGGCAAGGTATACTGGTCTGTTTTAAACAAGGAGCGCCGTGGTGATTATGGCGGGGGTACTGTACAAGTTATCCCGCATATTACTAACGAGATTAAAAGCCGTTTTTACCGCAATGACGGCTGTAAGGAAACCCAGATTGCCATTATCGAAGTCGGGGGCACTGTTGGTGATATTGAAAGCCAGCCTTTCCTTGAATCAATACGCCAGTTCCAGCACGATACCGGCCATGAAAATGCTATTATTATACATGTTACCCTTATTCCGTATCTTCATGCATCAGGCGAAATGAAAACCAAGCCTACACAGGCAAGTGTAAAGGAATTACAGGGTATGGGAATATGGCCTGACATTATTGTATGCCGTACAGAATACGAACTTGAACAGGGACTGCGGGATAAGATTGCACTTTTTTGTAATGTGCCTGTTAAATGTGTACTACAGAACCTTGATGTCGAAACCCTTTATGAAGCACCACTTGCAATGGAAAAAGAACACCTTGCAGATGTTGTATGTGAAAAGCTTGGACTTGGATGTCCTGAGCCCGATATAACAGAATGGCAGTCTATGGTTGATAATATTAAGCACCTTGATAAAGATGTCACTGTAGCGCTTGTTGGCAAATACACATCCCTCCATGATGCTTACATAAGCGTTGTGGAAGCACTTAAGCATGGCGGTTTTGCACATAAATGCAATGTAAATATAAAGTGGGTGCCTTCAGAAGAGCTTACACCACAAAATGTTGCCAGTATACTTGGTGATGCCAGTGGTGTACTTGTCCCTGGCGGGTTTGGCGACCGTGGAATTGATGGCAAGATTGCCGCAATACAGTATGCACGTGAAAATAATGTGCCTTTCCTTGGGCTGTGCCTTGGAATGCAGCTTGCAATAGTTGAATTTTCAAGACATGTGGCAGGCTTCCATGATGCACACAGCATAGAGCTTGACCCGCAGACCACCCACCCTGTAATCCACCTTATGCCTGAACAGGATGGCATAGAAGATATAGGCGGCACATTAAGGCTTGGTTCTTACCCATGTGTACTTGACAAGTCCTCAAAAGCCTATGAATTATATGGAGTTGAAACAATCCATGAAAGGCACAGGCACCGTTACGAAGTTAATAATTACTACCGTGATGAACTTATTAAAAACGGCATGTTATTCTCAGGGCTTTCACCTGACGGGCGCATTGTAGAGATGTGTGAACTTCCAGGCCACCCATGGTTTATTGCGACACAGGCGCATCCGGAATTTAAATCACGCCCAAACAGGCCGCATCCTTTATTTAAAGGGTTTATAAGTGCTGCACTTGGATACCAGAATAATAATAAATAAAATGTAATAATAAAATTTATTTGGGAAAGGTGTGTTCTTATGCAGAAAAACAACTATAAACCAGCTAAAAAGAAACACTTGTTATTAACAGCTTTAACCTCATTAATACTTATATCATGTGCTGTTTTTACCCTGTGTGTCTATAACCGCTCGTACAATGCAAAAGCACTGGAAGATATAAGAAAGGCAGACAGCAGTACGGGCGCGCCTGTTTCCCCTCCGGCTATTAGTGATGCTGGTGGTACAGATGGTACAGATAGTGAAAATGGCACAGTTAATCCAGAAAGTTCTGGTAATAAATCCTCTGCTTCTGGAGAGCTGCACGGTGTATGGATTTCTTTCTTTGATTACAATGAAAAGGGATATACAAGGACATCCTTTACACGTGAGGCAGAAACCATGCTTGACAAATGCAAGGCAGATAACTTCAGTGATGTATTTGTCCACGTAAGGATGTTTGCTGATGCCATGTATAATTCAAAGTATTTCCCATGGTCACGGTATTCATCAGGCAAGATTGGAAAAAGCCCTGGCTTTGACCCTCTCTCAATTATGGTAACAGAAGCACATAAAAGGGGACTTAAAATCCATGCATGGATTAACCCGTACCGTATAACCAAAGATACTACAAGTAATTCAGCACTTGCAAAATCTTCATATGCTTATAAATGGCGTAATTCAAAATCACCATCTTTAAGAAGGAACGTACTTAATTATGATGGCAGGCTTTATTTTAACCCATCAAAGACCCAGGTACAGAACCTTATAGTTAATGGTGTAAAGGAAATCGTACAGAATTATGATGTTGATGGCATACATTTTGATGATTATTTTTACCCTTATCTTGGGACAACATACAGAAAGAATTTTGATGCAAAAGAATATAATACATATGTTAAGAAATGCAGAAATAATGGTACAACACCAGTAAGTATAGTAACATGGCGCCGTAGAAATGTAAACAGGCTTATTAAAAATGTGTATTCAGCGGTTAAAAGCGCAGACAAAAAATGTGTATTCGGAATAAGCCCCGCCGGCAATATTAGCAACCTTTACCTTAATAATAATTACTATTGTGATGTGAAAGAATGGATGGGAAATCCAGGTTATATTGATTATATCTGTCCACAGATATATTGGTCTTTTGAACATCCGTCATGCCCATATAAAAAGACTTTAAACACATGGACAGCTATCAAAAGACATAAAAGTGTAAAACTTTATGCAGGGCTTGCCGCTTACAGGGCAGGAATCAGCAGTAAGGAAGCAAAGGCAATAGGAGATAAAGGCTGGGCAAAAAGTAATACAGTGTTAAAGCGCCAGGTAAAATATGCACAAAACACTGGTGAAACCAGCGGGTTTATATTTTTTGATTATTCTGACCTTAAAAGAAGTTCTGCACGCAAAGAAATAAATAATGCAACTAAACTTTTTAAATAGTTTTAGTTGCAGGCAATAAATTACATAAACAAATAAATTACATAAACAGACAACAGGCTGTATAGTTAAACTATACAGCCTGTTGTATATGTATCACTGTGAAATCCCAGCTCTAACATTTGATATGCTTAAATTATATATCATTTCTATTAATTACATAATAGATTTAATTACTTTCTCAGCTTTTTTAAGACCATTCTTCTTACCTATTGACTTACTTGTAACAATAGCTTTCTTCCAGATTTTAACATCATCAATCTTGCCTTTGAATCCTAAATCCCATAAGTTAAGTCCCAAGAAGAACCTGTTAGTGTCTGACATTGTATTGTGGGCTACTGTACCATTGCCATGGAGCTTGCCGTTTATAAATGTCCAGCCATGCTGTGCCTTAACATATCCGTCATCACCTTCAGCACCATATTCACAAGTATCACTTGAAAGAAAGGCTACCGCAATCC
>DKYP01000110.1:705-4553 GCA_002499945.1 Lachnoclostridium sp. UBA7097 | reverse complement strand
TATATAATATTGAGTACATTTTCTGCATAATATTATGCATATTTTACAACAAATTTTATTTTTTTAATAAAAATTAATTCATTTTAGAGGGGTATCTGAACTGTTACCAATTTATATTTTTTGCATATAAATTGATTGAAAACAATAGTGTGTCAAAAAGTACACCTTTTGACACTGTATATCTTCAACAACCTTATTTTAAGCGTATTTCACTGTTTGTTCTTTTTGGTTGCAGTTTTGTAATATATCTATCTTCTTTGCAAAATAAAAAACCACATATTTTTGTGCAGTTTACTTTTAATGTTTTTATGTAACGTAGAACCATGCAGAAGGTTTCCAGTGATTCATGTAAAAGGCACTGCAGAGCCGCTGGTGTTTAAATCCGGTTTTGTCGGATTTTATGCACCATTGCGTGCGATGCCGTAGCGGAAGCGTGCCTTTGAATGAAACATGGAAACCTTCTGCATGTACATAACCTTCAAAAATACAAAGAATATATCCAAAACACCCCTACAACCCCATAAACATCTCATGTAACCTGTAATCCCCGCAAAGTTCAGGATGGAATGCCAGCCCAAGTTGTTTTTTATATTTCACCGCCGTAATTTTACCATCAGCTTCCGCCAGCACATCCACATCCCCGTCCACGCTTTCAATATAAGGAGCCCGTATAAACTCCATTGGGAATACCCCAACCCCTTTTATTTCACCATCATAATGGAAACTTCCAAGCTGCCTTCCATAAGCATTTCTTTTTACAGTAACAGGAAGTGTCTGGAAGTAACTCCTTGTATCATTAGAAATATTTTCTGCAAGAAGGATAAGCCCGGCACATGTACCAAGCACAGGCATCCCGTCATCTATCATTTCTTTTATAATATCAAACATACCAAGGTCTTTTAAAAGTTTACCCTGTACAGTGCTTTCACCACCAGGCAGCACAAGCCTGTCAAAATGTCTGTCCAGGTCATTTTTCTGGCGCAGCTGTATAGTATCTGCCCCAAGTTCCTGTAATATTTTCTCATGTTCAATAAATGCCCCCTGGACAGCCAGTATACCAATTGTCATAAATACCTCATTCCTGCATAACCTGCCATAAGTTTACAAGATAAGATTAAATCCCGCGTTCAGCCATAAGCAGTGTAATCTCATCTTTATTAATGCCGACCATTGCCTCACCAAGATTTTTAGAAAGTTCCGCAATCATTTTAGCATCTTTATAATTAGTAACAGCTTTTACAATAGCTTCAGCCCTCTTTGCAGGGTCGCCGGACTTAAATATGCCAGAACCCACAAAAACGCCGTCAGCGCCCAGCTGCATCATAAGGGCAGCATCAGCAGGGGTAGCAACACCGCCAGCAGCAAAGTTTACTACAGGAAGTTTCCCATTGTCGTGTACATACTGTACAAGGTCATAAGGAACCTGTAATTCTTTAGCTTCATTAAAAAGTTCATCTTCACGCATAGAAGTAATTTTAGCGATTGCACTGTTCATCATGCGCATATGGCTTACAGCCTGCACAACATCACCAGTACCAGGCTCACCCTTAGTCCTTATCATTGCAGCACCTTCATTTATACGCCTTAAAGCTTCCCCAAGGTTTTTAGCGCCGCATACAAAAGGCACTTTAAAACGTGTCTTGTCAATATGGTAAATATCATCAGCAGGTGAAAGGACTTCACTTTCATCAATATAATCAATCTCTATAGCCTCAAGTATCTGTGCTTCAACAAAATGCCCTATCCTGCATTTTGCCATAACAGGAATGGAAACAGCTTCCTGTATGCCATTTATCATAGCAGGGTCACTCATACGTGAAACACCGCCTGCGGCACGTATATCAGCCGGGATACGTTCAAGTGCCATAACAGCACAAGCCCCTGCTTCCTCTGCAATCTTAGCCTGTTCAGGTGTGGTGACATCCATAATAACACCGCCTTTAAGCATCTGCGCAAGTTCCCTGTTAAGTGCATATTGTTTCTGGTCCATATTAAATACCTCCAAATTCTATATTTAAAAATTTCTATTTACTAAAATAACATATTAAATTATAATCAAAATTGGCTATATCAAAAGACCCAGAATGAATATAGCCAGTAATACCAGATTAAGGAGGGAAAACTGTATGCTGACATATTCTTTTGCTGGTACAGGGCCAGAACCACTTTATATACATCTTTATAAATGTATTAAAAATGATATACTGGATGGCATTTTGCTGCCAGGGACAAAGCTTCCATCTAAAAGAAGTTTTGCTAAAAATCTGGGTATAAGCAATATTACAGTGGAAAATGCTTATGCACAATTACAGGCAGAAGGATTTATCTATTCAATTCCTAAGAAGGGTTTTTATGTGACAGAACTGCCAGATGACATAGTACGCAGGAAGGAAGAACAGGACAGGCAGGATATAAAAAAACAGGCAGGGTATAACAGCCCGGAGGAAGAAAACTGCGAAATAGACCTTGTAAGCAATATGACACCACCAGATAATTTCCCGTTTTCAATATGGGCAAAGTTAATGCGGGAAGTAATATCTGAAAAAAGCAGTGAATTAATGAAAAAGTCGCCATGGGGAGGCATAATGGAATTACGAAGTGCCATAAGTATGCATTTAAAACAGTTCCGCAATATGGAGGTAGCACCAGAACAGATAATAACAGGCGCCGGTACAGAATACCTTTACACGCTTATAATACAGCTTCTAGGGCATGATAAAGTCTATGCTGTTGAAAACCCGGGATATAAAAAGGTGGCACAGATATACAGAAGCAATAATGTAGCATGTGAATATATACCAGTTGATAACTCAGGGATAATAATAGAAGAGCTGGAAAAGCATGGGGCAGATGTAGCACATATATCGCCTTCACACCATTACCCGGCAGGGACAGTAACACCTGTAAGCAGGCGTTATGAAATACTTGCATGGGCATCAAAGGGCAAAGACCGTTATATTATAGAAGATGATTATGATTCTGAATTCCGTTTGTCAGGGCGGCCAGTACCAACATTGCAGAGCATAGATATAATGGAAAGGGTAATATATATTAATACATTTACCAAAAGCCTCGCCCCGACAATAAGAATAAGCTATATGGTGCTCCCGGGAAAGCTTCTGGAAAGATTCTGCAGGCAGTTAAGCTTTTATTCCTGTACGGTATCGAATTTTGAACAGTATACCCTTGCACGTTTTATAAAAGATGGGTATTTTGAAAAACATATAAACAGGATGAGGAATTATTACAGGAATGTACGTGACAGCCTTATGAAAGAAATTAAAAAAAGCCCGCTTGCGGATATAAGTGAAATATCAGAAGAAGGTTCAGGACTTCATTTCCTTTTAAAAATCAATACAGAAATACCTGATAGTGAATATGTGGAAATATGCAGGAAAAACCGTATTAATGTATCATGCCTTTCACAATATTATAATGAAGAAAAAAGTGATAAAAACAATGGAAAAGACAAGCAGCATATTATAATAATGAATTATTCAGGAATAAGGCTTGAAGATGTAGGGAAAACAGTTGGATTGTTATGTAAATCATTAAACCTGCCATACGGGGTATAAATATTCCAGATAAATAACAGCATATGTATTAATTGGTAAAAACATTGCTGTAGTATAAATGCTGTGTTATAATACCAGTAACAAAAGGCAAGATACCAAAAAGGGGGGTAAGGTATGGGGCTTTATCTTAATCCGGGCAATGAAGGATTCCAGAATGCAGTAAATTCTGAAATCTATATAGATAAAACAGGGGTAATCGGGTTTACCAATAAATGTTTAGGCACAGAACAATCATGTATCTGTGTAAGCCGTCCAAGAAGGTTTGGCAAGTCT
>DKYP01000110.1:0-426 GCA_002499945.1 Lachnoclostridium sp. UBA7097 | reverse complement strand
CGTCCAAGAAGGTTTGGCAAGTCTATGACAGCAGCAATGCTTGCAGCATATTATAGCAAGGGATGCAGTTCTGGCAGTTTATTTGAGGGGCTTGGTATCTCCAGGAATAAGGACTTTACATTACATTTAAATAAATACAATGTAATATATGCAGATATGAACGATTTCTTACGCTTTGCAAAGAAACAAGATGATATTATAAAAATGACTGATTTGTTCCAGTATGATATAATAGAGGAACTGCGTAGTGCATATCCGGTGCCAGTGGCAGCAGATGCGTATGATTTACCAAAGACTTTAGCAAAGATTTATATTGATACAGGAGAAAAGTTTATAATTATAATAGATGAATGGGATGCATTATTCAGGGAAGCAAAGGGAAACTTAAAAGCACAGGAATACTTTTGAGTTTCCCCGTTTTTTGAT
>DKYP01000063.1 GCA_002499945.1 Lachnoclostridium sp. UBA7097 | reverse complement strand
AATAAACTCTGGGGGGTTATGATACTTATAGGATTAAGTTTTGGTATTATTACAGGCGAGGTTGAAGCATTAAGTAATGCAGCTATCGACAGTGCAGGTGAAGCAGTTTCGCTTGCAATAACAATGCTTGGCATAATGGCATTATGGACAGGGCTTATAGAAATTGCAAGGCGCTCCGGGCTTTTAGATATACTTACACATAAACTTGGACCGGTTTTAAGGTTTCTCTTCCCGCGTATACCAGAAGGACATAAAGTTAATGAATATGTAGCCGCCAATATTATAGCCAATATACTTGGGCTTGGATGGGCGGCTACGCCTATGGGGCTTAAAGCAATGAAGGAGTTTGCCGCATTAGAAAGGGAACGCACAAGCAGTAATGAAGTAAAAAAAGCTTCAGATGAAATGTGTACATTTCTGGTTATTAATATTTCTTCCCTGCAGCTTATCCCGGTAAATGTAATTGCGTACAGAAGCCAGTATGGTTCTGTAAATCCAGCCGCTGTTGTGCTTCCAGGGCTTTGTGCAACTATAGTTAGTACAGTGGTAGCTGTGGTTTTTTGCAGGATAATGTGCAGGAAGGGGGAGAAAAATTGAAAATATAATTGATGAACCCGTTAATTGATGATATACTATTAGCATAAAATAACTTAAGGGGACTTTATTATGACCAAGACGTTAATTATTGAAAGTGGGCAGAAACCTACAGAAGAACAGCTTAAAGAAGTTGAAGAAGCAAAAAAAAGTCCTATAATGTTTGA
The DNA here is from genome assembly GCA_002499945.1 of Lachnoclostridium sp. UBA7097. GTDB lineage: Bacteria > Bacillota > Clostridia > Lachnospirales > Lachnospiraceae > Butyribacter. The sequence continues at coordinate 24,175 of DKYP01000063.1, read as the reverse complement.
TGAGGATTGCAGGGAGTTATCACCAGCCATGATAAAGGCATTTAAAAGTGCAGTAGTGCAGAGAAACCGAAAGAAAAAGGCTTAGGTTTTTTGTGCAGATGTTTAGAATTTTTATAGTGTTTTTTGGAAAGCAGGAAATCTTTAGAATAAGTATCCTGCTTTTTGAATATGGAAGCAGGATGGATTTATGGAACGTATTTTAATTGTTGAAGATGAAAAGGATGTAAACAGGCTGCTGGCGCAGGCTTTGCAGGATAATGGTTATGAAACAGTTTCTGTTTATAATGGGCTTGATGTAATAAATATTTTATCAGAAGGACAGTTTGGAATGGTGCTTCTGGATTTAATGCTGCCATATAAAAGCGGGGATGAGGTTTTAAAAGATATAAGAAATATAAGCGATATACCAGTAATTGTAATTTCTGCAAAGGATATGGTAAGGACAAAGGTTGATTTGCTGGCAGCAGGTGCAGATGATTATATTACAAAGCCTTTTGATTTGGAAGAAATGGCAGCAAGGGTGGCTTCTAATATAAGAAGGTACAACAGCAAGGAAGAAGTAAAAAAGATTACGTATAAAGAACTTGTGCTTGATGAAGAAGCAAAATTAATTACGGTAAATGGACAGGAACTTGTACTTACCGCAAAGGAATACCAGATGTTTTCTTTGTTTATTAAATATCCTAATAAAGTGTTTTCCAAGGCAAACCTTTATGAAACAATATGGGGGGAGGAATATCTGGGTGATGATAATGTAATTAAGACGCATATAAGCAATATCAGGAATAAAACCAGGACAGCAGGCGGCGCAGAGTATATAGAAACAGTGTGGGGGCTTGGCTACAGGCTTGCAAAATAAAATTGTATTTCTTATAAAACTTTACCTTTTCTTAACATTTTATGTTTTTTCTTAACATTTACCAGACCTTTTATTTTTATAATGGGTTTGTAAGAAAAAATAATATTAACAAATAATAACAGGGAGGAAAAGTTTTATGGGTAATGCAGTTTTAGAGATTAAAAATCTTTCTAAACGTTATAATTCCCAGTGGGCATTAAAAAATGTAAACCTGCGGCTGGAGAAGGGCAGGATTTACGGGCTTATTGGCAAAAACGGCGCAGGCAAGACTACACTTATGCGCATGGTGTCAGGGTTAAGTTTCCCGACAGACGGGACAGTGGAGCTGTTTGGCAGGAGCAAGGATAATGGCATAGAAAATATAAACAGGCGTATTGGTGCGTTAATTGAATACCCGGCGGTAATAGGTAATATGACAGCAAAGGAAAACATGCATTTCCAGTGTCTTATGAGAGGGCTTCCTAATTTTGAACTTGAAGATGAATTGCTGGAGTTAACAGGGCTTAAGGATACGGGCAGGAAAAAGGTTAAGAATTTTTCACTTGGCATGAAGCAAAGGCTTGGTATTGCTGTTGTACTGCTTGGGAGTCCTGAACTTTTATTGCTTGATGAACCAATTAATGCATTAGACCCTTCGGGTGTAATAGAAATCCGTAATTTATTAAAAAGGTTAAGGGAATTTGAGAATAAAACAATATTAATTTCAAGCCATAACCTGCCAGAGCTATACCAGACAGCTACCGATTATATTATAATCCATAATGGTGAGGTTAAAGATATACTTACACATGAAGAACTGGAGGAGCATTGTAAAAGTTATATTTCCATAGAAAGCACAGATATAAATAAACTTGCAATGGTTCTTGAAAAAGAATTAAAAACGGGTAATTTCCAGGTAATGCCTGATAAAAGCATTAGTTTATATGACCTGCCTGGCAATATGGAACAGTTCGGACAGGTTTTATATGATAATGGTGTTGTAGTTACAAAGCTTGCTGCAGTGGAAACAAGCCTTGAAGAATATTATATGCATGTGATTGGAGGGGATACAAATGATGGGTTTGTTCAGGAGTGAGGTTTACCAGATAAGGAAGACACTGGCAGTAAAGATGTTGTTTTTATTTATCCTGCTTACATCAGTTTTTTTAGGAATACGTGAATCAGGTGCAAGTTATGCCACAGAAATTAAAGAGGCTGGATGGGATTATCTTTTATATGGCGGCGGAAGCCTGTTAAGCAGTATGGAAGACTATTCACTTGTGGTTTTACTTGCTGCGCTTCTGGCAGGGTGGATGGTCAGTTCGGCATTTGAAACCAGGACAATACAGGAAGCTGTTTGTTATGGTAAAAGCCGTACAAAGGTGTATCTGGTAAAGGTAGTTACGTATCTTATTACTTCATTTTTAATGTGCCTGGTTGTATGGACAGGCGGAAGCATATTTATATTTATAAAAAATGGCATAGGCACACAGGAAGTTGTTGGAAACCTGTGCCAGTGGAATTATATAGCTGGAATGTTATTTGCAGGAAGCCTTGCATATCTTAGTATATTTGTAATATGTGGCGTAATTGCGTTTATAACACAGAAAACAAGCATTACAATGGGAATCTGTATTATCGGGATTGCCTTTGGTTTTAACATTATTACGGCACTTTTACCAGAATCTTTGTTAAAGATTGTAAACTACACCCCAGCAGGTTTGTACAGGCAGGTACTTAAAATGGATGTAAGCTTTAATGATATTATAAGAACAAGCTGTATAAGTGCTGCATGGATAGTGGCAATATGTGCGGCGGGGCTGTGGAAGTTTAAAAGAACTGAATTAAAATAGAAACCAGGTGGGGCTATGGTACTGGCATTTATAATAATTTTAATAATCTGTATTACCCTGGCTACGTATATTGTGTGTATAAAATTACAGCTTAGAAGCATTACAAGGCAGCTTGACAGGCGCAGGGAAGATGAGGCATCAAATCCTGTGCTGCTTGAAATAAGGGACAGAAGTTTAGAAGAAATGACTGTATCTCTAAATAAAACATTACGCCAGGAAACTGCACTGCGTGTGTCACAGGAAATTAAGGAACAGGAATTTAAAAAGCTTATAACTAATATTTCACATGATATCAGGACACCGCTTGCTGTTATGAAAGGTTATCTGCAATTAATGTGTAAAACAAAAATGGATAATGCAGGGCGTGAGTATCTGGAAATATGTTTAAACCATACATCTGAAATGGAAAAAATAGTAAACCAGTTTTTTGAATACTCTTATTGGTCAGGGGCAGAAGAAGAAATTGTCCTTAAAAGGATTAATATTACTAATCTGGTAACAGAGGTAATGACAGACTTTATACCTGAATTTGAAAAGAACAGTATTATAATGGAACTGGAAAGCACAGGAACATATTTTGGAATGGCAGATAAAGAATTGTTAAAACGCATTATGCAGAACCTTTTAAAAAACAGCCTGAGGTATTCAGAAGGCAATGTAAAAGTTTCTATTGTGCCTGTGCAGGAAAAACCATTTCTGGAGATATCAGTGGAAAATCCAGTGGACAAAGATTGTAATATAGATGCCAGCCAGGTCTTTAACAGGTTTTATACAGGAAAAGAGGAAAGAAACCATTCAACAGGGTTAGGGCTTTCCATAGTAAAAATGTTTGTGGAACGTATGGGTGGTGAGGTGTATGCACATATAGAAGATGGAATGTTCTGTACAGGATTTACTATAATCCGGAAAAAAACTTCGTAGTTGTATCAGAACCTTTTTTCCCAACTGCATCTGGTGCAACATATTACATGGTTTTTAAAACTTTTAATGTTTCTTATCCATAATACCCTTGACACCCACTGTAATTTATATAAAATATACAATATGGTGCAGAAAATAATTTTATAATAATGGAGATTAAAATGGAATTATTAAACCAGCTTGAAACGGTACTTCATATAATGACAGAATTTATAATAGTTGTACTTGAATTTATGGGTGTATTAATTATTGCGGCTGCTGGCATAAAGGGTTTTTATAATTATGTAAGGCATTCGCCAGAAACCAAGAGGGACCTTGCAAAAGGACTTGCTGTTGCCTTGGAATTTAAAATGGGAAGTGAGATATTACGTACAGTTGTTGTAAGGCAATGGTCAGAGATAGCCACTGTTGCAGGAATTATATTACTGCGTGCTGCCCTTGCCTTTCTGATACACTGGGAGATAAAAGAGGAGGAATAATAATGGTCCTCCTCTTTAAAATAAATTACCTGTTTTCTTCACCAACAATTTTATAATATGTCCTTGATGTAAGCAGGAATACTATTATATAGATTACTGCAAATACAAGAATTGTAGCTACTGTGCATCTGGCATATAGTTTATAATTTGCCATATTAAGCATTAACAGAAGCCTTCTTATCATAGGGAATGCAGCTGTTACATGTATTGCTGCTACAGCTATAGGCAACAGGAATACTGTTCTTATCTGTGAGCGTATACTTGTTTTTACATCTTTTTTGCCCATACCGGTTTTTTCCATTATAATAAACCTTTCCCTGTCTTCATATCCTTCTGATATCTGTTTGTAAAATATTATAAGGACTGTAATCATAAGGAACATTACGCCGAGGAATATGCCAAGGAAGAAAAGCCCTCCATATAAGCCAAAAAAACTTTCCCTGTTATTTTCCCTTGTTTCAACCATCCTTGCAGAATAACCTGTTTCATCACTTTTCTTATCTCGGATGGCTTTAATTACAGCATTGCCACATTGTTTTTTCTGTTCTTTTGTACCATCAATATCTATATGCAGCTCATATGTGTAAATATCAGTATCAGACCCTTTCTGTTCCCTTAACTTGCTGGCAACTTTTTCAAGCTCATTATAGTCATTTACAACAGCATAGAAACAATTTGCTATTGTATTATCTGCTACTGGGAAAAACTCATCACCAGCTTTAAAGCTTTCTTTTACTTTAAAGGTATGGCCTTGCAATTTTAGTTCTTTTTCTGTATATTCAGGATTGCTGTATATTATAACTTCATCTTCCGGGATATCACCAGTATCTATATTGATTATATTTTTAAAACTTTCTCTTGTAACCAGGTTAATAAATGTTATGTCTGAATAATTATACTGTATGCCATCCTCCCCTTTAGTATCCAGTTCACTGCCTTTCATAATCCCTGCAAGATTTATACCAATATGGCCATATTTATTTGTTATCTTTCTTCCGCTTTTATTTATTTCATCTTCAACAATTTTATCCAGTTTTGAGCTGTCCTGTGGCTGGTCTGAGTAACCTGCAATATTTATTTCTGTTTCAAAACGTGTCTTCAAAATATCTTCTTCCCCGATAAACATGCTTACAGTTGTAGAAACCATAACAAGCACCATTGTAGAAAGGATACATATATTTGCAAGTCCTGTTGCATTCTGCTTCATCCTGTAAAGCATACCTGATACAGCTATAAAATGCTTCTTTTTATAATAATAATTTTTATTGTTTTTAAGCATTTTTAAAAGTGCAATGCTTCCAGCAGTAAAGAGGCAATAAGTACCAATTATTACAAGAACTACAGCAACAAAGAAAAGTGTAACTGCAGCTATTGGATTTTCTGTTGTAATCGCAATATAATATCCTATGCCAAGGCATACAAAACCTGCAATAGCCATAATTATTTTTGTCTTTGGTTCTTTTTCTCCTACATTTCCTCCACGCAGAAGCTCTATAGGGTTTGAAAGTTTTACCTGCAGGACATTGTACACCATTGTCAGGGAATATAATATTATATATACAATTAATGAATTGCAGATTGCCTGTATTGAAATAGTAAATTTTATACTTGTTTCAAATTCTAATATTTTATATAAAAACATCATTAAAAACTTGTCAAATACAATGCCTGTTACAAGCCCGCAGACAATTACAGTTATAGCAATAGTTATAGTTTCAACAAAAAGCTCCATTGCAATATGCCTTTTTTCCATGCCAAGAATATTATAAATACCGATATCCTTTTTTCTTCTTTTCATTATAAAGCTGTTGGTGTAGAATATAAAAATAAAGCTGAATATTACAACAACTCTTGTTCCAAAGTTCATAATCATCTTTATATCTGACCCGCCTGACATATGGGAGAGACCTTCATTATAATAAATTGCCATCATATTATAGAAAAGCATAACTATAAGTATGCCTGCAAGAATATATGGAAGATAGAACCTTTTGCCATTTTTAATATTTGTTGCCATAAGTTTAACATAAAGCTTATTCATTTATATCACCACCTGTTGCAAGTATTGTCAATGTATCAGAAATCTTTGAATACATTTCTTCGTTATTCATAGTCCCGCGGTAAATCTGGTGGAAAACTTCACCATCTTTAATAAAGAGCACCCTTTTAGCATTACTTGCTGCTTTTGTGCTGTGTGTAACCATTAAAACAGTCTGCCCGTCATCATTGATTTCCTTAAAAAGCTTTAAAAGGCTGTCTGCTGCCTTGGAATCAAGAGCACCTGTCGGTTCATCAGCAAGTATAAGTTTTGGTGAAGTTACCAGTGCCCTTGCAACAGCAGTACGCTGTTTCTGCCCGCCTGATACTTCATATGGATACTTAGAAAGGATTTCCGTAATTCCAAGTTTTGCTGCTACAGGTCTTAACTTCTGTTCCATATTACCAGGTGACATGCCCTGTAATACAAGCGGAAGGAATATATTGTCTTTAAGAGAAAAATTATCAAGCAGGTTAAAATCCTGGAATACAAATCCTAAATTATCCCGGCGGAAAGCAGAAATTTCTTTTTCCTTAATACCTGTTATATTTTTACCCTCCAGCAAAACCTCACCACTTGTAGGCCTGTCAAGCGCTGCAAGTATATTAAGCAGGGTAGTTTTACCAGAGCCTGATTCACCCATAATTGCAACATATTCCCCTGCTTCAACAGAGAAATTAATATTACTAAGTGCCTGTACCTGGTTACTGCCAAATCTTGTCACATATATTTTTTTTAGGTTATTTACTTCTAAAATTGCCATTTTAAAGACCCCCTGTTTATTTGTTGTTATAAGGATAACAAATAAACAAGAGGCCTGCCATAGATTTAACTTACATTTCTCCATTTAATCTTACAATTTTGTAAGGTTAATGTAAAATAGCCAGAAAGTAATTTATTATTCTGATATAACGCAGACCTTTTTTATATTATATATTTCAAAAAGCCTTACCATATCCTGGTTTATAATTTCCCCGCATATTGCTATAGGCACAGCTGGCGGGCATGATACAGTTTCTGCTGCGCATATGCGTCCAAGGGAGTCTTTGGCATCTATCACTTCTGATGGTGCAAATACTGCATCACGTATTAGCATTTTTTGTTGTGGATTTTTTAAACAGATATCTGGCAATGCCAGTTTTTCTTTTTTATTATATACCAGGGATGTGCAGGAAGCCCATTTTTTTATTTTTTGGAAATCTTCCTGTGTGTTTTCTGGTGTAACCATTAGCACAATATATTCTATATCTGCATATTCACATTCAATGCCATATTTTCTCATTTCACTGCTTATATTAGTACCTGTATATCCTGAGCAGGCAGTATTTATAACAATTTTTAAAGGTTCTGTTTCAATTACACAGATACCACTATTCTTTAAAAAATCCTTGGTTTCATTTATAATGCTTATGCAGCCTGCCAGCTTTTTTTTATAACCTTCTGCAAGATATTTGTTACATAAGTCAAGTGACTGTAATATAAGATATGAAGGGCTTGTTGAGCCAAACAGTGCGAGGGCACGCCTGGAGGTTTCTTTATATCGTTCTTTGTAGTTTTCTGATATATGTAAATATGCACCCCCTGTAAGTACAGGAAGTGTCTTATGTGCAGAATCACAACATATTGCAGCACCAAGTTTTATGGGGTGCCTGTTTTCATTAAGAAAAGCAAGGTAAGCACCATGTGCATTGTCTACAGCGAGGGGAAGCAAATATTTTTCACAGATAGCGGATATACCCTCAATATCAGAAATACCACCAAGATAACCGGGTGATGTAATATATACAGCTATAGGCAGGCTGCTTCCTTCTTTTTGGCTGTTTTCAAGAAAAACTTCTATATCATGTGGCGTTGCTGTGCACTGGCATATATTACAGGTTCTGTGGCTGGTTATAAATTGGATTTCAATGCCAAGGAGTGCACAGGCATCAACCATTGAGCGGTGTATATTTCTTGCTGCAAGTATATATTCCCTTTTAAACCTGCCTTGTTTTCTTGCATCTAAAAGGACTGCCATAAGCATTGCCTTGATACAGAGTGACGAGCCTTCTGTGGAGTAAAGCGTTCTACCAGTACAAAAAAGGCGTGAGGCATTGAGCTGGCTTTCTGCAATAATGCCATCAGCCATGCTTAATACATCAGCACCGTCTATTTCTGTTATATCACGTTCTTCACATCCAAGAAAATTTTGTCCTTTATGTCCTGGCATATGGAATCTTGAAATACCTGATGATTTATAATGTGTAACAAAGTTATATATTGGAGTTTCCATATCCTAGTTCCCCATATCTGGCATGGTACCAGCTTTTTTTCCAATAATATTTCCCATTTTAACTATGGTTTCATATCCATACCTGCTGTTATTAATTATTTCTTTATCTATCAGGACTTTTCCTTTTGCAAATGCAAGTATAATTGTTGAACCGCCATATTCAAATTTCCCTTTTTCCTGTCCACGTACTGCATGGGTTTCTTCATTGTAATTGCATATCCTGCCTACAAGCATTGCGCCAACCTCCATCATAAGCACTTTGCCAAAGTTTTTACTGTAAAGTACTGAAAATTCCCTTGAATTTTCTTTATAAACAGGGTATTTGCCACAAGCTATAGGGTTTACAGTATGCAGCACACCAGGGATTTTATAATTTTTTTTCTGTTTGCCAGCGTCAATATATGCATATCTGTGGTAATCATCAACAGAAAGCCTGAATATACATAGTGTGCCGCCTTTATAATACCCTGCAAGTTTATGGCTTTTTGTAAGGCTTTGCATAGTGTAATATGTGCCTTTTACCATAAAAGAAGAATCATCTTCAATTTTATAAACACTAAGCTTTGCATCACATGGTGAACATAAATCATTATCTTTTGTAGAAAATTTTCTGCTGCCTTTTTTAATTTTACGTGTAAAAAATTCATTAAAACTCTGGTATCTGCATTCCTCAAATTCTTCCATATTAATATGGTTATATTTAATAAAAGGTTTTATCAATGGTACTGAAATGCGTGAATCCATAAAGTATCCTGCTGCTTTTGATACATAAGGGTTAACCAGTGCTTTTAGTAAAAAAGTGCCTGGCTTTGTCTGGTATAAAAAGTGCAGTATATTATTCTGTATGCCTTTATTATTAACAGGTACACGTTCTTTTTTATTCTGCATAATTGACACCTCCCTGGTATTGTTCCTGGCTACTGGTATATAAGTACCCCGAATAATTTTTTAATAACTGGCCATAATGGCATTTCAGGAAACCTGAGTTTTGGAATTTTATATCTTGAAAATATTATTATAATAAGTACAGCTGCTGCAACTACTGCAACAAGGAAGAACAATGTAATATTATTTGGTTTCCTTAATTTGAAGTCTACAATAAATAAAGTCCCTACAATAAATAATACAAAGTGAAGTAGTAGCAAAAATGCAGTTTCTGGTATAAATGGCTGTAATAAAAATACTATTGGAAGTATTACTGCCATTGAGGTTATGGGAAGCCCGTGGTAATATTTATTGACGCCGTCTTCTTCTGCCTGCCTTCTTGTTTCAAGTACATTAAAATATGCAAGCCTTATTACTGAACAGACACAGTAATATCCTACACCGAGTGAGCCAAGAGGGCCTCTTACCCCTATAAGGAAGCAAATCATTGCGGGGAATATACCAAAGCAGATTACATCACATAGTGAATCAATCTGTATTCCAAAAAGTTTCTCGTCGTCTGTCCTGTCTTTCTTGCTTCTGGCAATTTTGCCATCAAACATATCACACAGTCCTGACAGTGCAAGACATAAAATTGCAGTACGGAATCTTCCACCAAAAGACTGTATCATGCCAAAGACTGAGATAAGCAGGCTTATGTATGTAAGAATTACCGTATAATCATAAAATCCAATCATCTTATTGTATTCCTTTTCTGTATACTATTTTAAAATATGCCACAGCTGACATAACAGCACTTATAAAAAGCTGTGTATAATAACTTATCCCGCGGCTTGCAATCATGACCGGGAGTACAAGGTCCTTGCCACATAAAGGGATAAATATTTCTTTAAAAAGATTCTCTGTAATTCCCATGCCGCCTGGAAGGGGAAGCATATCAACAGCAACTGAAATCATTGCCTGCAGCCCTGTTATTGTAAAAAGCCCCGCATCTGCTGTATTAAATGAAATACACACAATATATGTTACAGCAAATAAAATAATACGCTGGAATGTTGTTATACAGAATACATTCCATATTACAAACTTATGTGATGCAAAATAACTGGCACTGTCTTTATATTTTTCCATTGCAAGGGTGAGTTTGTCCATATATTTCTGCTTGTTTTTTATAATGGACATCCTGCCGGCAATATTTATTATAAATGATGCTGTATTGCCAGCAAAGGCCGGATGGAATACAAATATAAACATAATAATGATACATATAATATTTAGTACCATGCCAAGCACACACCAGCCTGTGACAGGTGAAAGATAGTGCATAATGCCCTGGGGACGGAATATAAATACAAGTATGCCAATAGCTACAAGAACAAGTTTATAAGTAATTGTTACTATAACAAGAACCATTGTTGACACTGTAAGCGGCAGCCCGTCTTTTTTCATAAAATAAAGCTGTGCAGGCTGTCCTCCGGTGGCAGATGGTGTAATAAGGCTGAAGAAGAATCCAGCAAATGAATATAAACAGCAGTGGGAGAATAGTACATTTTCACCAAGCCCCTTAAGCATATAATATATAACCACTGATTCACATTCAATGAAAATTAATACAAATATAACACCTATAATCCAGTACCTGCTGTCTGCGCTTCTTATATAGCTTATAATAGAAGATAAATCCTCATTATAAAATACGGAGTACATTGTTACTGCAAATACTATAATTAAAAATAAAGCATTAAAAATATTCCTGTTCTTCTTCCCTGTCATAAATAATATCCCCAAAAACTTTTGCATTTATTTTGCCAAAAATTTTACTGGTCTTTTTATATAATTTTGTATGCTTTCCTATATACATACAGGTTTCCGCAATCAGCACACCAGCAATTACATCGGCTATATAATGCTGTTTTGTAAACTGTGTTGATATAAAAACCATAATAGCAAATATACATGAAAATGCCCTGTACCACAATGGTATATTTTTCCTTCCCCTTATGCCAATATAGCAGAACCAGCTTACAAGGCAGTGTATTGAAGGAAAAAGGTTAGTTGCAGGGTCAGCCATGTATATAAACTTCATAAGGTTTTCTGCAAAACTGTTCCCTGTAATTACAGGTCTTGTATTGGTTGTTGGCAAAAGTATAAAAAATACCATGCATATAATTCTGGAAAGATAATCTGCTGTTGCAAATTTAAACCATTCTTCGTACCCCTGGCGTGTAATTGTTATATAATTAACTGCCCAGAATGCAAAACATATAACATATATTAAAACCCATTCTGGAATAAATGGTAAATTATGGTCAAATGGTGTTGATAAATCATAATGTTTTGCATTTTTCATTAAAATCTGGGTTCCGGTATATATCAGTGAATTAAAAACAAAGCAGGATATAACAGAAAAAAACGCATATCTTGGAACCACTTTTCCAATATATGCTTCATACCATTGTACTGACCTGTTATTCATAAAGCTTTCCTCCACAGAATATGGTTAATCTTTAAAGTGCAGGCTATAACAGCGGTAGCTGTACCAGACAGAACCATCTGTTAAGCCGCACAATCCTTCCAAGCCATATATTAACACAGCAGGTTGCTTTGTAACAAGCCCTTTAGGCACTTTGTAATGAAACCTTAATGTTTTTGTATTATTGTTCATTATCTTCCTGGTTTTCCCTGTTTTTATATACAACCTTATATATTAGCATATATGCATATAAAAATATTGGAACAATAATTGTTGCAGCAAGGCTTCCTAAGAATAGTGAATGTGTATTTGGTGTTGCAAATATTGCAGATATAAATGTAAGCAGGTACATGCCAAGAAGGATTACCACACCTGCAATAGCAAATATTTTTTTAAGTTTTGCCATATAAAACCCCCGTTAATTATTTATATAACTGAAATATTCTTGTATTTTTTTCTCATACCCGTTATCTGAAGGGATGTAGAACCTGCTGCCAATAAGGTTATCTGGCAGGTACTGCTGTTTTACATAATGTTTTGGGTAATCATGTGCATATTTATAACCTGTGCCATGTCTAAGTTCTTTTGCACCTTTATAATGTGAATCCATAAGGTGGGGCGGTACTGCACCTGTTTTTTCATTCCGTACTGTTTCCATTGCTTTTTCTATTGCCTGTACAGCAGAGTTGCTTTTCGGTGCACTTGCAACATAAGAAACCGCCTGTGCAAGTATTATCTGGCTCTCTGGCATCCCAACCCTTTCAACTGCCTGTGCTGCACTAACTGCAACCACAAGTGCCTGCGGGTCTGCATTGGAAACATCTTCTGCCGCACAAATCATTATCCTCCTTGCAATAAACTTTATATCCTCGCCTGCGTAAAGCATCCTTGCAAGGTAATATATGGCGGCGTCGGGGTCTGAACCCCTCATGCTTTTAATAAATGCAGATATAACATCATAATGGTTATCTCCGTTTTTATCATATCTTACAACTCTTTTCTGTATACATTCTGATGCCACGCCAAGTGTAATGTGTATAATTCCGTCATCACTGCGCGGGGTGGTAAGTATTGCAAGTTCTACAGCATTGAGTGCAAGCCTTGCATCACCGCCAGAAATATCTGCCAGGAAGTCCAGGGCATTATTATCAATTTTTGCTTTATATGTCCCCATACCCTTTTCCTTGTCATTTACCGCACGGAGAAGGATTGTTTTTATATTTTCATCAGACAGGGGTTTTAATTCAAATAATATGGAACGTGAAACAAGTGCACTGTTTACCTCAAAATATGGGTTTTCAGTAGTTGCCCCTATAAGTATTATTGTACCATCCTCAACAAAAGGCAGAAGGTAGTCCTGCTGCCCTTTATTAAACCTGTGTATTTCATCAATAAAAAGGATAGTTTTCCTGCCATACATCCCTGCGTTATCTTTGGCTTTCTGGATAATTTCTTCCATATCTTTTTTGCCGGCAGATGTTGCATTAAGCTGTGTAAAAACAGCACTTGTTGTATTGGCAATAACTTTGGCAAGGGTTGTCTTTCCAGTGCCAGGAGGCCCGTAGAAAATAACAGAGCCAAGTTTATCTGCCTTAATTGCCCTGTATAAAAGTTTATCCTTTCCTACAATATGTTCCTGGCCGGCAACTTCATCAAGGGATACAGGCCTTAGCCTTGACGCAAGCGGGGATTCTTTTTCCTTGTCCTGCTCCCTCATATATTCAAATAAATCCATTAAAACCTCCGTCAGAATATTACAACTTTCTTATCTATAACTGCAAAGTATATATCACTGTCTATATTAATATCTGCCTGTCCTGATGTTGCTTCTGTAACTTTTTTAATAAAGCTGTCTGTGCTGCCAGAAGAAATGGCAAGTTCAATTTCTGCCTTATCAGTATACCTTGTATTAATAACAGCCAGTCCCATTTGAGATGTAATATATTGTATCTTTCCTATGCCATTATAATCAGTCCCGATTATAATCCTTTTGCCGGCTTCTTTAGTTATAATCCTGCTTCCGGCAAGCCCTGCCTTTGCTGCTGCTGAATACGCCCGTACAAGCCCGCCCGTTCCAAGAAGTGTACCGCCAAAGTATCTTGTTACAATTAAAAGCACATTACAGACCCCTGCCCCGGATAATACTTCTAAAATTGGCCTGCCAGCAGTGCCAGAAGGTTCCCCGTCGTCACTGCACTTACTAATTCCAGGGTTTACACCAATAATATAAGCGTAGCAGTTGTGCCTTGCATCCCAGTATTTTTTCTTGGTTTCCTCAATTATTACAGCGGCTTCTTCTTCATTTTCCACAGGAAAAACATTGGCAATAAAACGGGACTTTTTCTCAGTGATTTCACCAGTTCCGCCACTATATACAATTTTATAATCCTCCATTATTCCCTCCGGTTTTGTCTTTTCCAAACTTTACTTTCCTGCCCTCTTTGTGTATCTGGTGTATTTGTGCTGAAACTGTAATAACTGCACTTGCTATAAGTATTACATAAAAGCTTGCACCCCTGCTAAGAAGCATTGCAGAAACCGCCATGCTCTTTCCCATAACTGGTGCAAAAAGCTTTACAAAAAATCCCTCATTAACTCCTACACCACCTGGAAATGGAAGTATATCTATGCAGACTGATACAAAACTTTGGAGCACTATAATCTGTACACATGTGTAACCATCACAGCCAAGGGCTTTATATACAAACCATGTTACTGCAAAATACGAAACCCTTTGTATAATTGTTGTAAATAAAACTATGGCGGCTGTTTTCATATGGCTTAACATATACTTTGCACCTTCGTTATATGAAGCAAGCAGTTTGTCAAGCTTTTTTTCTATTTTCTCTTTTCTTTTGACTATATGGAGTTTATGGAGCAGCCATGTTGCAAAATATGCAATGTTCCTTGCACCGTTTTTGGAAAATACAACTATTGAATAAAGGAATATTGAAACTACATTTACTACAATTCCAATAATAAAAAGCCACATATATTTTCCAATATACTGTCTTGCAAAACCATTCATAAAAATAAATACAAAGCCTTCAATTATAACAAGTGCAATTTTATATATTATTGTCCAGAATAAAAGGGTTACAGAAGAAGCACCCATATTTATCCCGTCATTGTTCATATAAAGCACCTGCATGGGCTGGCCGCCGGTAGCTGAAGGTGTTATTGCATTAAAGAAAAATCCAATAAATGAGTATTTTGTACATTTTAATATACTGGTTTTACAACCTAGTGATATTAAGATAATCTGCATGGAAACACCTTCCATTATAACATACATAAGCCCTGCTATGGCTGCAAAGAACATAAATGTGGTACTTGCATCTTTAAGGGCATTAAGTATTTCCCCAATGTCCTCTTCTTTTAAAATAACATAAAATACTAAAGCAAGCAGTACAATCATAAATATAATGTTAAAATAATATTTTTTTTTCTGCATAAACTCCCGCCTTTTAATATTTATTTACTAGCCAAAAATTTCACTTATTGAAGGAAACATGTTTACGCTTCTTTTTAAAATTCCATTTACATATGCAATAAAAATACCATAATTTACAATAGGCACTCCCTGTCCGCCTGCACATGAAATCCTGTGTTTCATCTCTTTTTCAGTAAGGGTGCACCCGCCGCAGTGTATTATAAGTGCATAAGAAGATAAATCAGAAGGAAAATCTGCACCACTGCAGGTTTCTATAACAAGTTCCCTGCCTGAATGTTCTTTAAGCCATTTTGGTATCTTTACAGTGCCAATATCCTCACACTGGCGTCTGTGTGTACATCCTTCTGCTATAAGGATTTTATCACCATCCTTAAGCCTGTCCACAGCAGCCGCACCCTCTGCAAGCCTTTTTAAATTTCCTTTGTGCCTTGCAAAAAGGATTGAAAATGATGTAAGTGGTATCTCTTCTGGCACTATTGCATTAACTTCTTTAAATGCCTGTGAGTCAGTTATTACTATTTTAATACTGCCTTCAAGGCGTTTTAAGACACCGGAAAGCCCTGGCACTTGTGTAACTACGGCTGCAGCGCCATTATCCAGCAAATCCCTTATTACCTGCTGCTGTGGCATAATAAGCCTTCCTTTCGGGGCAGCAGAATCAACAGGGGTTACAAGGACAGCAATTTCACCACTTTTTACAAGGTCTCCTGTTATACTGGGTTTTGAAGAATCATCAGGTACTAAAAGTGTAATGGCATCTTTCAGGCTTTCAATACCGGTTTTTTCAGTGGTGCTTACAAGCTGTACAGGAATACCAGGGTTTTTATCTGAAATAATATTACAGATTTCCTCGGTCTTTTCAAGGTCAAGGCGGTCAGACTGGTTAAGTACAATTATATATGGCAGTTTCTTTTCTTCAATAAGTGCAATAATATGTTCTTCATCTGGTGACAGTCCATGCTGGCTGGTTAAATCCCTGCATGTAAGGGAAGATATATCTGTAACTATAAGGGCTATATCAGTTTTAGCCAGTACCTTAAGTGTCTTTTCAATCCTCTTTGTGCCAAGTTCCCCCTCATCATCAAGGCCGGGTGTATCTATAAGCAGGCAGGGACCAAGGGGAAGTATTTCCATTGCCTTGGAAACAGGGTCAGTAGTAGTACCTTTAATATCAGAAACAATAGCAAGCTCCTGTCCTGTGATGGCATTAATTATACTTGACTTCCCGGCATTTCTTTTTCCTAAAATTGCTATATGTACCCTGTCGCCCTGTAGTGTACTGTTTAATTCCATATTAATCCCCCATTCCTGTATCCTCTATTGTATAAATTATTGCCTGTACCCTTTTTTCCATTGTGTGTTCTTTCTGGACAAGCAGGTGTCCTTCCTTTGCAATCTGTTGTCTTTCTTCATCATGCTCCAGATAGTACGTTATCTTGTCCATCATGTCACTATGTGAATCATACCATACAAGGTGTTTTCCCTGTTTAAAGTATTCTGGAAGTTCTGCCTGGAAGTTTGTAAGCACAAAGCCGCCTGCACTGAGTATATCCCATATCCTTAAAGGGATTCCTGTTTTAATATTGCGCAGTGTTATATTTAAGTTGATTTTTGACTGTTGGAATACATGTGGCATTTCATATATATAATCAGCTTTGCCCATATTTTTTATAAATGGGATATCATCTGTATTGCTTCCAGTGTATATCCTGGTATTCTTCACCTTTCTTGATACCATATTTAATATTTTCCTGCGTTCAAGTGAAGCAAGCTTCATTCCAAGTGTTGTATTGGCTACTATTAATGAAGGAGTGCCAATAAATTCATTACCTGATATATTGACTGCACGTCCTTCTAACTGGTCTTCTATATCAGAAAGCATTCTTTCAAGGAAATTATCACCATAAGTTTCCATCTGGACATTTATAAGCGCATCAAAATACCCACGTATATAATCAGGCATATTAACCATTTCATCATAACGGTTCTTTTCATAAAGGCTTCCAACAAATGAAACATCTGCGTGGTAGTCCTTTTTAGGAACCTGGGATAAGATATAATCATTCCTTGCTGTATCTGCGGCAAGTGGGAGATACCATATATTTTTAATTCCTCTTGCCTTAAATTCACAGTATGCCTGCATGTCAAATACAAATATGTAGTTGGAGGGCAGGTATGCTGATTTGGTGTAAAGCGTAAGCATCGGGCTGTCACATGTCCATGAAATATATTTACAGCCTGTCCTGTTGCATGATTTGGCTATTACTGGAAAGTAATTTATTGATATTACTGCATCATAATCCTGTTCTTTAAGATAGGCATCAAGCTTTCCTTCAAATTCTGCATCCTCTTCCGGGTTGTCAATTTCACATGTAAATGTGCAGGTTTCATGCCCAAGGTTTATTAAAGCATCTTCTAATGCCATCTGGTTATATGCCTGCCATCTGTATACTAAGAATTTCATATTTCCTAATTTCTAATCTGTCCATTGCCATTTATTAAGTATTTAAATGTTGTAAGTTCATTAAGCCCCATAGGCCCTCTTGCATGCAGGCGCTGTGTAGATATTCCTATTTCAGCACCAAGCCCGAATTCATTCCCATCTGTAAAACGTGTTGAACAGTTTACATATACACATGCAGAATCCACTTCTTTCTGGAATTTTTCTGCACTTGCAAGGCTCTGTGTAACAATACATTCTGAATGGCCTGTGGAATATTTCCCAATATGCGCTATTGCTTCTTCTATATTTTCCACTACTTTTACTGCAAGTATATAATCATTAAATTCTGTTGCATAATCTTCATCTGTTGCAGGTTTTACGCTGTCACCAAGTATACGTACTGTTTCAGTACAGCCACGTAAT
The DNA here is from genome assembly GCA_002499945.1 of Lachnoclostridium sp. UBA7097. Taxonomy (GTDB): domain Bacteria; phylum Bacillota; class Clostridia; order Lachnospirales; family Lachnospiraceae; genus Butyribacter. Next base: position 6,096 of record DKYP01000063.1, on the reverse strand, counting down.
TCAACATTGTGTGCATCAAGCCTTTCCTTAAGTGCAGGGAGAAAACTTTCTGCAATGCCTTTATGCACAAGGCACGTTTCAAGTGCATTGCACACACTTGGCCTTTGTGTCTTGCCATTATCTGTAATATTAACAGCCATATCCAGGTCTGTATTATTATCTATGTATATATGGCAGTTTCCGCTCCCTGTTTCTATTACAGGGACGGTTGCATTATTTACAACAGCACTTATAAGTCCTTTGCCGCCACGTGGTATAAGTACATCTATATAGCCATTTGCCTTCATCATTGCAGAGGCAGTTTCCCTTGAAGTATCACATACAAGCTGCACTATATCCATTGGAAACCCGCACTCTGCCACGGATTCACGCATAATATCCATAAGGGTTTTATTGGAATTAATTGCTTCTTTGCCGCCACGCAGTATAACAGCATTGCCGCTTTTTATACATAGTGTTGCAGCATCTACTGTTACATTTGGCCTTGATTCATATATAATACCAATTACACCCATAGGTACTCTTGTCTTAGTAATTCTCATGCCATTTGGACGTATGCTGCCTTCAATTATCTCACCGGCAGGGTCTTTTAAAGCTATAAGTTCTGTACATGCTGCTGCCATACTTCCAATACGTTCACTGGTAAGCCTTAAACGGTCTGCCATAGCATCAGATATGCCATTATCACGGGCATTGTCTAAGTCTTTTTTATTGCTTTCAAGGATACGTCCTGCATTTGCTAACAGGTTTTTTGCTATTTTATCAAGGATATAATTTTTATCTTCTGTACTGGCATTGGCAATACTTGCTTTAGCCTTTTTTGCATTTTCTCCTAACTGGCTTATATAGTCCATGTTTTAACCGCCTTTCTAATCTGCCTTTTTAATTTTCCTAGAGCAGGCAATTGCTAAAGAACCTGCACCAATATGGCATGAAATACTTAATGACAATGGCGCTAAGTAAACATCGCTTACACCAAATTTTTCTTTAATAGTTTCTATAAATCCAAGTGCTGCTGCTTCATTCTGTGTATGTGCAACTTCAAGGTGCACATTGGAAACACCGCCAAAACGGTTATTTATATCAGATTCCATTGCAGACAGCATTTTGCTTACGCCTTGTTTCTTTGTACGTGCAATAGTAAATGCATCAAGCTTTTCACCCTGTATCTGTAGTACAGGTTTAAGCCTTAATGCAGAACCAAGGGCAGCAGCGGCAGGGGTGATTCTTCCGCCTTTTTTAAGGTATTTAAGTGTATCAAGCATAATATATATACTTGATTCCATTTTAACATTCTCAAGGTATTCTTTAATTTCTGCTGCACCCATCCCCCTGCCTGCAAGCTCTATTGCATCAAGTACAGACTGCCTTTGTGTAACAGAAATGCGCTGGTTGTCTACAACCTGTACTTTGCCATCAAAATCTTTTGAAAGTATTATTGCTGTATGGCAGGAACTTGACAGCCCGCTTGACATAGGGATATACACAACTTCTTCTGCGTGCTTTAATTCCTCTTCCCATATATCTGTAACTGAACCTGGTTCAGGCTGTGAAGTAGATATATCAACATCTTCATCCAGCTTTTTAAAAAATTCCTCCTGCGACAGGCTTATTTCTTCATAATAGGTATTCCCGTCAATAAGAAATGGCATAGGTACTACCCGTATTCCAAGTTTTTCTGCTTCAGCAAGTGTAATTCCGCTGTTACTGTCTGTAATTATTGCAACTTTGTCCATATCAGCCCTCATTTCTACAATCATTTCTACAATAAAAGTTTTATTAAAAGTTTTATTTCAGGAAACCATTAATTATCTGTTCTTCTGCTTCAGCTTCTGTAAGCCCGAGTGTCATAAGTTTTATAATCTGTTCGCCAGCAATTTTGCCGATTGCGGCTTCATGGATAAGTGCAGCATCAATATTGTTGGCAGTAAGCTGTGGTATTGCACTTACACTTGCATCTTCCATTATTATGGCGTCACATTCCGTATGCCCGTTACATTCATTATTACCATTTATTTTAGAATTAAATACCTGTTTTGAATTTTCCCTTGCAACAGAACGTGAAACAACATTAGCACTGCTGCCTTTTCCATCAAGGTCTACTTCAAAATTGGTTTCCGCTGTCTGTGTGCCATGTGTCATAATTTTTTCATGGATTACAAGAGTTGCACCTTCTTTAAGATATGCCTTTGTATCACGGACAGTTGAGTCGACACCTTTAATCTGTACAGTGTCCATTTCAAGGTAGCCGCCATCCTCAATATTTATAATAGTGGTTGGGTTAAGTATGCGCTTTCCCATTCCGTCACCCTCGCCATAATGTTTCTCAATATATTTTACCCTGGCATTCTTCTTAATATAAAATGTGTGTATCCCGTCATGTTCTGAAGTGTCAACACCACAATTGTGTATGCCGCAGCCTGCCACTATTGTAACATCTGCATCTTCACCTATATAAAAATCATTATATACCATGTCTTTAAGCCCTGACATGCTTAATACAACAGGAATATGGACACTTTCATTCTTAGTGCCTGGCTTTATAATTATATCTATGCCAGGTTTATCTTCTTTAGTTACGATATCTATATTGGCAGTTGTATTCCTGCCTGAAAGTACACCATTAGAGCGGATATTATAAGCGCCTTCTGGTATTTTGTGTATATCTGCTACCTGCTCTAATATATTTCTCTCTACTGCATTTAATGTATCCAATTTATTTTTCCTCCTGTTTCATTTTGTCAAGCAGTGTAGGGCATGCAATATTATTTTTCATAAGTTTTGGCATAACCTCTTTCCTGCTTCCTTCATCTATAACATTCCCGTCAGCTAAGACAATTATTTTATCTGCTATATTTAAAATCCTCTCCTGGTGTGAGATAACAAGGACTTGTCCATTTATTGTTTTATACATCTTTTCAAATACCTGTATAAGGTTCTGGAAACTCCACAGGTCAATGCCTGCTTCCGGTTCATCAAATATTGAAAACTTTGCCCCCCTTGCAAGGACCATTGCAATTTCAATACGTTTTATTTCACCGCCTGAAAGGCTTGCATTAAGCTCCCTGTTAATATAATCCTTGGCACAAAGCCCTACTTCTGAAAGATATTCACATGCCTGTGCTATAGTAATATCCTTTCCTGCTGCAAGGCGCACCATATCAATAACAGTAAGTCCTTTAAAACGGACAGGCTGCTGGAATGCAAAGCTTATCCCTTTTTTGGCCCTGTCAGTAATAGAAAGCCCTGTAATATCTTCCCCATCAAGAATAATTTTACCTGAAACGGGCTTTATTATTCCGGCAATTACCTTTGCAAGAGTTGACTTGCCACCGCCATTCGGGCCTGTAATTACAACAAGATGTTCATTAATTTTTAGGTTTATGTTTTTTAAAATCTCTTTATCATCGCTATCATCATTAACCTGGTAAGATACATTTTGTAATTCTAACATATAAAAATCTCCATTCTGGCCTATTTCAGACTTTTTCCATATATTATATATGAAAAAAAGGTTGTTGACAACCACTTTGCTTTTAGGGTTTCCTTATTTTATGAAATTGTAAGATTCTTCTAAAAAATATGTAAGAAACAGGACATTTATCTAAAGTTTTTTCTGTCCATATCTGGCAGAATTTATCTGGTTTGTTCCATAAATCTGGATTTTTGCATTTTTTGCTTGCGCACAACTGGTACTCGTAGTATTATGTAAAGTGCTTTAATACACATAATTATCAGTGGAGGTAGGGATGCATCGTTTTTTACGGGCCATAGGCTTTAGCAATATTAGGACACGCCAGGATTTAGATAAATTAGTTGGCGTAATTATGGATAAACCAAACCTGACAAAGAAAGCCAGCCATAATGGTGAAAGTATATATACTGAAATAACTAAAGAATTTGCCCCGCATACAGGTATTACACTCCGTGGCGAGTATGATAAACTGGGGTTTTTCTATCTTGAACATTATTTTCCATACTGTGAAAGCATACTTGTAACTTCTAATGAAGATGTTGTTGTGAACAGGAGAGTAGATACAAGTGCTTTTACTGGAATGTGTGATGATTTTCGTCTTGGGATTTCAATGATTTTTTATTTGCAGAATGCAATAGACTATATACATTTAAACCGTCCTGAAAATACCCCGTGCAAGGCGAAACTTTCCCTGTCGGGGCTTTCCCTTGAAGGCAGTATACTGCTTGGGATTGCACACGACAGTGAAATGCAGGGGCAGAGAAGCATGAAAGCACATATACGCAGCCAGCTTATAGCAAGGGCAAAGAATGGAGACCAGGAGGCTATTGACAGCCTTACTATTGAAGATATAGACTTAAGCACACAGGTTAATAAGCGTATAAGGACAGAAGATTTGTACAGTATAGTTGAAACAACATTTATACCATATGGTTCAGAATCAGATAATTATGCCATACTTGGTACAATTATTAATTGGAACAGGGCAGTTAATCCTTATACAAATGAGTATATTTATGAGCTTTTATTAAATTGTAATGATATTGTGATGAATGTCTGCATCAACAGCAAAGACCTTGTTGGTGAGCCAATGGCTGGCAGGCGTTTTAAAGGTACAATATGGATGCAGGGGCATGTAAGCTTTATACATGGAAGCGGGCAGTAGCCTTCTGTTCCAGCAGATGCTGGATAGTGCGGAGGGGTGACAAACAAATACAAATAAAAAAGGGACTTCCTCAATTCCCTAAAAGGCTATGACAGTAACAGTTATAGTCTTTTTTCAATTTTGGAACAAAATTTGTGGTATATTACTATATGAAATGAACTCCTGTTCCTACAAGCAGAGGGAATGGGCAAGGCAGATGATGATTGCAAAGAATAAGGCAAAGGGAGATTAAGCAAAATTTAATGGAATTGTGTGTGCGTTTGTGATAAAATAACAGCGTTGAAAAAATTCAACAAACCTAAAGATATAGAGGTGGTTTTTGTGATAAAAAAATTAAAATACGGCAATACAAATACATTCTTTATTCGGGAAACAGGTGGTGGATTGCTTGTTGATACTGACTTTGCGGGAACATTACCTGCATTTTATAAAGCAATTAAAAGATGCGATATTAAAATTGGTGATATTTCTTATGTTTTGGCAACACACTATCACCCTGACCATATTGGCTTAGTAAGTGAATTGATGAAGCAAAGAATAAAACTTTTGTTAATTGATACACAGAAACCATATATTCATTTTGCAGATGAGATTTTCAGAAGAGATAAACGATTGGATTATGAATCTATCAACATTGATAAATCAATCATTATCAGCAGTAAAAACAGCCGGAAATTTCTTGAAAATATGGGCATTGAGGGAGAAATTGTATCTACTCCAAGCCATAGTGAGGATAGCATATCTTTGATTTTGAATAATGGAACTTGTTTTGTTGGAGATTTAGAACCTATCGAATATCTTGAGGCTTATATTCACAATGTTAAATTGAAAAAAGATTGGCAACTTGTTATGAGTTATAATCCTAAAATCATTTACTACGCTCACGCAAACGAAAAAACATTGCAATAGAAAAACTCCTGTTTGGCCGGGAAAAACCAAGACAGAAAAGAGAATATGAAAATTGAATATTGTTTACCTTTAGGTAGCGATTATCTTAACAGACAATCCGCTACCTTTTTTATTTTCAGAACCTATCAACACAGCACAGAAAGAACGAGGTATTAAGATGATTGAGAGCAAGAATGACACAAGCAAAAACTTAGAAAAAGCATTGCAGGCATTGAAACAGGCGCAACAGCGTGTAGCCAACGAAAAGAAAAAGCAAAACGAGAAGAAACACAAAGCCGGAAACCACCACAAGTACATCATGGGTGGCATTATCGTAAAGTATTTCCCCGGCTGTTATCACTATGACGAGGGCGGGTTAAACCGTATTTTGCCGGTTGCCAATGCTTTAGAGCGCAAGGGAATACAGACCGGGCGGGGAAATATCAATCGAGAAATCATTAAGAACAATATGCTGTTGGAACAGGCGAAAGAAATGCTCATGCTTACCAAGACGGTACATCTTTTAAAGGGGCAGAAACTAAATGATTAAAGGAACTGTCAAAAATGT
>DKYP01000134.1 GCA_002499945.1 Lachnoclostridium sp. UBA7097 | reverse complement strand
AGAGGTTAAGCCTGAAACAATGGGTGTTGGTGGTCTTATTATTATATACAATTATTAAATTTTTAATTCCATTAGTGTTATTTGTTGTAATGCTGGCGTATAAATTAATTTAAAATAAGTTTTTAAATGATAGAGGAGAAAAATTATGGATAGACAAATTTTAAGAGATAAACAAAACAGAATGATTGGCATAATTGAAACTGATGCCAACGGCATACAAACATTACGTGACAAAACAAATAAAAAACTTGCCACATATGACCCTAAAACAAACAAGACAAGAAATATTTATGGACATCTTATTGGAACAGGTAATTTAATGATGACTTTATTATATTAAATACAGATTTACCATGTTTGCATAATTGGAGGTATATATTATTTGGGTACTTATGTAATAAGTGATATTCATGGCTGTTATAAAGAATTTCTTACTATGCTTGATAAAATCAGATTTTCAGATACAGACCAGCTGGTTCTGGCAGGAGATTATATTGACAAGGGGAAACAAAGTTATGAAATGTTACAGTGGATTGTAAATTGTCTTTCTAATGTTGTGCTTATAAGAGGAAACCATGATGAAGAATTTATAGATTATGTTGGTTTAATGCTGCAGATTGATAAAAAAGAAAAACTTGCATCTTGTTTTTCTTCAAATAAAGATGCTATAGCATTATACCAGTCTGTAAAATATGTTTTGAAAGATAAAGGTGATTTGGGGTTATACTTTGATATGTATGGCACTATTAAAGATTTGTTGTATAATTATGGTGTTACCCTTAAAATGCTATGTAAATGGGCAGAAACATTTTTAAAAATGCCTTATTATTATGAACTACAGGCCAGAGCCAGGCAGTGTGTTATAGTCCATGCCGGATATGCCAGGAAACTGGAAGATACCAGTACATCATTTTCCAGCCTGGAAGAATTTTACCTGTATGCAAGGGCAGAAAGTGTAAAGCAAGGCGGAATACGTCATGGAATTATTATAGCCGGGCATACTCCTACGATAGCTAAAGGGGAGTTTGCATATAACAAAGGAAATGTATTTAAATATTATGATAAAGAGAAGGATTGTATTTTTTATGATATAGATTGTGGCTGTACATTCCGTAACAAAAATGGCGATGCAAAGCTTGCCTGTATACGTTTAGAAGATGAAAAAATATTTTATGTGTAAATCATAAAGCCAGATTTATAGCTTTATTGCCATAAAGCAGCAATAAGGCTAAATTAATATTGACAAATATACATATTTTAGTAAAATTAATAATAAAAGGGAAAGTATTAAAAATATGGTACTTTAAGACAGAAACAAAAAGTCAGGAGGAAAAAAATTATGAAGAAACGTACTTTATCATTTGTTATGGCATTTTCGCTCGTCACCGGGCTTATGCCATATACAGCACATGCAGAAGAAACAGTTCTGGCAGAGGTGCGTTACAGTACAGATGCAGGAATGTCATGGACTGAATCAGGACTTATGGATGCACTGCAGTCTTCTGGCACAGACCAGACAGGAAGTGTACAGATTGAACTTTTGCAGGATATTACATTAACCACAAGCAACTGGGGAAGCAGCCCGCTCGCCGTTTCCAGCAAAGAGAACAGTAAGCTGGTAATAGACGGCAAAGGCCATACAGTTAAAAGAGGCACTGGCATTTCGTCAGGCTTATTCAGTGCCAGCGCTGCTGGAAGCGTTGTAACATTCAGGAACATAACTATTGATGGTGGTGCAGTCTGGCAGACTGATAACCTGGCAATGCGCAGCAACAGTGGTATCAAGACAGGCCCGGATGCCAGCCTTGTTTATGTATCCGGTGGTGCAACAGTAGTCCTTGGCAATGGTACTACACTGCAAAATAATGATACCGGTGAAAATGGTGAAGGTGCAGCTGTTATGGCTGGCAATGCTGGAAGCCCTGGAACACTGGTTATGGATGCTGGTACAGAAATTAAAAATAACTCTGCAAAGAACGGGACTGCTGTTTATGTTTATAGTGAAAATTCCTTTTTCAAAATGAATGGCGGTGAAATATACGGAAATACTTCTACTGCATCTGATGGCGGTGTTGTATACAATAACGGTACCTTTGAGATGTATGGTGGGAAAATCCATGACAATGCAGGCGGCGTTGTATCTGTACATAATAGTTCAGTTAATATCCCAGGTATGCCTACGGTTATAGGAAATACTGGCAATGGCACAACAGACGGGGTTTATACTTATGTAACAAACGTAACACTTAATACTGCTTCCCTGACATTTACACGTGCTGGTGAAAGCAGGCAGCTTATAGCATCTGTTGTACCATCTACAGCAGAAAATAAGAATGTAAAATGGATATCAAGCAATGCAGATATTGCAACTGTGGATGACAAAGGAAATGTAACAGCAGTTTCTAATGGTACATGTACAGTTACAGCAGTTACAGAGGACAATAATTTAATGGCTGTATGTAAGGTAACTGTAAATCTTCCAGCTGAGCCAACTACAGTGCCAACTATTGAACCAACTATTGCGCCTACGGTAGTTCCAACTACAGAACCAACTGTTGAGCCAACTATAGTTCCTACAACAGAGCCAACAGTAGTTCCAACTACAGAACCTACAACAGAGCCAACTACAGTTCCAACCACAGCACCTACTGCAGCACCAACTATGGCTCCAGAGAAACTTGCTGCTATAGAATTAAATTCAGGACTGAACGGCAGCCAGACTGGTAATAAAATTGATATTACATGGGGCATAACAGATGAGGCAGATGGTTATGATGTATATGTACAGTATTGTGGCAAGGAATTTAATGCTAAATCATTATATCCTGTAAACGATGGTGATTCTGTAAATAATGGCGGGATAGCAAAATTAACGGTCAGGAAAATTAACGGGAAAGCAATAGACAAAAAGAAAAGCTATAAATCTTATGTTGTTGCATATAAGATAATAAATGGCGAAAAAGTAACACTTGGCAGAAGCATTTATATGCATTTTGCAGGAAGCCAGAGTAAAAAATACACTGATGTAAAGAATGTGGATGTAAGTAACACTTCTTATACACTGGATATTGGCGGGACAGCGCAGATTAATGCAAGTGTAGCATTAAAAGACACAAGCAAGGAAGAACTTTCTGACAACCACACAAGACAGTTCCGCTATGCAACAGATAACCAGGCAGTAGCAACAGTATCAAAATCAGGGCAGATAACTGCAACAGGGGAAGGTTCATGTACAATTTATGTATATGCCAAAAACGGATGTTCAGAGAAAATTAATGTAACAGTAGAATAAATTTCCTGTATTTAACTGGTAAAAAATATTATAACCCCCTTGGAATTTCTGGCAGAAGTTATTCCAGGGGGTTATTAATGTTAAAATTTAACCTCATTGCCTGTAATGGTATCGTAAAAATAAATAAAGAAAGGTAAGTATATTTATGCTTGAAATCTTAAAATCAATTTTATTTGGAATTGTGGAGGGCATTACAGAGTGGCTTCCTATAAGCAGTACAGGACACATGATTCTTCTTGATGAATTTATAACACTGGATGCAACAGAAGCATTTAAGGAAATGTACCTTGTTGTTATACAGCTTGGCGCAATACTGGCAGTTGTTATACTGTTCTGGAACCAAATATGGCCATTCTGCCTGCCATCAGGCAACAAAAGCAATGGCATTATGGGATACATAAGAAAAGACACTTTTATAATGTGGTTTAAAATAGCAGCAGCATGTGTACCGGCTGTAATAATAGAGCTTGCAATGGGGGACTTCCTGGAAGAAACATTTTATAATTACCAGACAGTTTCAATTATGCTTATAGCTGTAGGGATAGTTTTTATATTTATTGAGAACAGGAATAAAGGACAGGAAGCCAAAGTAACCACAATATCAGGGATTACATACCAGACAGCATTCCTTATAGGCGTATTCCAGCTTATAGCGGCAGTATTTCCAGGGACATCACGTTCAGGGGCAACAATTATAGGCGGCCTTGTACTTGGATTAACAAGGACAGTGGCAGCAGAATTTACATTTTACCTTGCAATACCTGTAATGTTTGGTGCAAGCCTTATAAAAGTCCTGAAATTCGGGCTGTCATTTACAGGAAATGAGGTATTGCTTCTTTTAACAGGCATGGCAACAGCATTTATAGTATCACTTGTTGTTATAAAATTTCTTATGGGATATATTAAGAAACATGATTTCAAAGTGTTTGGCTGGTACAGGATTATACTTGGCGTACTTGTACTTGGATATTTTATGGTCTTCAATTAGTCTTTTGAAAATA
>DKYP01000035.1:3844-4227 GCA_002499945.1 Lachnoclostridium sp. UBA7097 | reverse complement strand
ATAATTATATATATTAATAAATTTATAGGAGGTAAATATTATGAGTGATAAACCTTTATCTTTTAGAGTTAGTAAAAAGGTTAAAAAAAAATTAAACAAACAGGCTGAATGCCATAATACAACTAAATCACAGTTCATTACTGATAAAATTGCACAAGAATACAAATATATAAAACAATTAAAAAAATTTGGTAAAACATATGAAATTATAGATAATATAATCCTTATATTATCCCATATAATATTAGATAGAAATAATAATCCTTATGATGAATTTGATAATGATAATATATTAACCCCCTTTTATGAAGTTATACACCTGGCTGGTAATTCTGGCTTTATGCCCTGTTGTGGTAAGCCTAAATATGATGGTTCTAAAACAG
>DKYP01000035.1:0-3571 GCA_002499945.1 Lachnoclostridium sp. UBA7097 | reverse complement strand
CTAAATATGATGGTTCTAAAACAGAACATATCTCAATAAGACCTGACCCTAAAACCAGCAAAAAACTAAATTATATTTTAAAATTTTATGATTGCAAAATATCCAGCCTTATACCATTATTACTGGATAATAAACATATGGCAGCAGATACAGTTCTTCCAAAATATTTCTGTTATTTAACAGATATAAAAAATTATTTTTATGAAAAGCACATTGATGTTCCAGATTTTGAAAAGGAGTATAATTTATTATGGAAACTATTAGCATAAAAACTTATGAAGAAATTATTGTAAAAAATGTTAATTGTGGCAAATTTAAAAATAAAAAAGATGCCATAAATCTTATAAGTTATATTACTGGAAACAGCATAATTGCAGAAAAACAAAAACCAGTAAGATATATTGGCGGATATGGTGTTTGCAGCTATGACCCTAATTTATGCTATGACTCTATGTATGCTATTAAAAAACTTTATAAAACAACAAGTCCAAGGTTACGTTGCATATATCACTTTTTAATTTCATTTCCTGAATATATAGAAGATGTAAATACTATAAAATTAATTTCTATTGATATATGTAAGTATTTCTATAAAAACGGTTTTCAGTGTATATATTGTGTCCATGAGGATACAGAAAACCTTCATATACATATAGCTGTAAATAGTACAAGTTTTACAACAGGAAAACAGATGCACTATCCATACCATGAATTAAATAATACTAAAACTGATTTAAAAAAAATATCATACCGGGTACTAAAGAAAAATGGCTATTGAAAAATTTAAAAAAACAAGTAAATATCTTATTTTTAGGCAGTCCGTGAAATTTATCATAGTTAGTGGAACATACTTTTATAAGTTCCACTAGCCATGATAATATAGATAAGGTGATTTAAACAAACTGAAACAATTTATAATTTCTTGATACTATCCAGATATGCCATCAGATGGTATATCTATACACAATCTGTTAGAATAACAGGATAACATTTCATCAATATCACCCCATGTTGATGCTGCTATGTATTCATGGTCAAGGTAATACTGCCATAATTCTTCCAGTGGACGGTTTGTATCCTTCAGACTTTCTACAGCTTCTTGGCTTATATCCTCTTTCCATTCAAAATATTCAGATACACAGCTATAGAATTTAATTTTATTACAGGATTCAAAAATCTCCTTTTTATCCTTTTCCATCATACTGTAATAAAAAAGACTGTATTCATCACGAACCCTTTCCGTAAGCTGTTTAATATTCTCAGTACAGTCTTTTTTCCTGCTTATTCTTTGTTTCATAAATAGCACGCTCCTTTATACTATGTAATTATTACACTATTTAACCTGTTACAATATTTATCTGTATATTCTAAAAATTAATACAAAAATAAGGCACTGGAATTATCAACTGTACCAGTGTCTTATTTAATTTCAATATGGAAACAACCTTATATTTTACTGTAAATATTTTTCTGCATCACTTTCAGTAAGATGGTATTTTTCCATAATTATTGTTTTTATTTCTTCATTGCTGTTAAAATTACGGAGAATTTCTACTGCCCCAAGTATTTTGCCCTTTTCAATTCCCCTGTTTTCTGCCTTTTTCTCCCTTTCAAGTATTAAAGGCTGTACCACTTTTAAAATCATTTCACTCATTTTAGCATCTCCCCTCAGTTCTTCAATTAAACTGCTGTTCGCATTTAAAGTTACTTCAAGTATGGATTCCACAAACATTTTATCATATACATCAGAAAGCATTACGGACTTTTCTATAAGCTTTTCCATGCCTGCTTTATCTTCTCCTTCCTGTTATTATTACTATAACATATACAGACAATTTATAATAGTCTGTTTTGTATAAAACGCCTGCCTGTATATATCATTTACCCATATATAATTATATATCATGCTGCCCCTTCTGTCTTTGTCCTTGAAAGTGCGGACATCACTCTTTTATAAATATCATCTGGCATATTTTCAAGGCTTGCGACATGGTATCTTTCTTTTACTTCATCTGCTGTTACCCCTGTCCTTGCAAGCTCCTTTTTAAGTGAAGCCATCTGTGCGGAAGAAACACCCTGTACACTGTTGTCTGTACCCATTACATAAACTACTTTGTATTTTCTGTTTATTATTGAAAGACCACTTATTTCACGCTCTTTATTATATGAAACTGTTGCAACTGAAAAGCTGTCATTACAGAAAATTTTTCCATCACGTTCCTGTATTTCTGTCCTTCCTGCTGGTATCCATATAAATGGTGCTGTGTAAAGTTCCCTGCCAATGCCCCAGTTAAAACATGCACGCTTGAAAGAATCTGAAGCCTGTGATTTTTCTTTCTCTTTTTCTGATTTGCCTGTACTTCCTGCATCCTGTTTTGAAACCCATATGCCTGTTTCTTTATCAAAGACTTCCACTGTACAGTACAGATTGCCATCAATACACTGGTGGCTTCTTTTCCAGCCAAATATCCCAAATGTTTCATCAAGTATCCTCTGGTCTACCCTTGCATCTTTATAAAGCAGTAGGCTCACACCATTTTTATTTATAGATGATACCCTGCACTCAATCTCATCTGCCCTTAAAAGGCGTATGGTTTTAGTTGCCATATATTCCCTCCGTTCCATTATAACTGTAAAAATAAAAACGCCAGTCTGACTAAACTAGCGTTTTTATTGTTTATTTTTATCAACCAAATTTTTTACAACTGTCCTGTTACGTTTAAAAACCGTTCTGGTGTTACAGCTTTTACTTTTGAGCTTTTAAAATCACTTATATTCCTTGTAATTATATAAGATGCAGCAATGCTTGAAGCACATTCATCCTGGAGGCAGTCCTCAAAATCTGCAAAATCCTTCCTTTTCAAAGCATTAACAACCCTTTCATGCCCTGCACCACATACACGTAATACTTTTAATATGCCAGCCAGGAGCAAACGTCTTTTTTCTGCGGTATACTGCTTCCTTAATATAAAATAGATATTAGAAACAGAATGTAATGCGATATATCCTTCTGCCTCTCTCCTTCCACATAAATCTAATATCTTTTTTGAAGCTTCATAAAATGGTACCCTGTGCTGCAAAATATCCAGCAGTATATTTGTATCAATTAGCAGGACCATACTTTTCCTCCAGTGCTTCTTCCAGTTCTTTCTCATAATCAAAGCTTTCTGGTAATGTCCCTATAAAAGCTTCGATTATTTCCAGCCCCTCCAGCCCTTCTTTAACGTAGTTTTCTTTTTTCTTGTTTATTTTAAAATTCCTTAAAACTGCCACTACTTCTGCCATTTCAGAATCTTCAATACTGTCAATGATACTTACTGCTTCCATTTTTAGTGCTGTCATTAAAACACCTCCCTGTATCTGCATTATAACAAAACATATAACCCAGTTCAAGTGTTGCTTTTATACAGCCTTTATAATAAACCTCCTGCTTTTTACAGTATTTAAAAACCTGGCATAAATCTCTGGCATTTCGGCTTTAAGCCTTTTTGTGTCTATCCTGTTTGTTGTGCTGTTTTTCCATGAAACAAGGAAATTTTCATTCTCCGCATATTCTGCCTCATTCATATAA
>DKYP01000093.1:9842-17324 GCA_002499945.1 Lachnoclostridium sp. UBA7097 | reverse complement strand
TTAGTTTTATTACCTGTACTTTCTGCCCTGGTATCTTTTACAGAAACACTTTCCCTGGCATTATTTTCTGGAACATTGTTTTCCGGAACATTATCTTCTGGGACAGGTTCTGTATTTTCCTGGACTTCTGGTTCTCCGGCTGGTATCTCCCCTTCTGGCTGTTCCATATTATTTTGTTCTTCCCCGGCTTCTGCTGTATATGCCTGTGGTTCTTGTATCCTGCTTTCTGTTTCGTTTTGCTCTGTTTCATTTTGCTCTGCTTCTTTTATATCTTTCATTCTTTTTAACAGCTTGTCCTTTTTCTCTTTTGCTTCTTTTTCTTTTGTTTCCCTTTCTGCTGTATTTTTGTCTTCTTTTTTATTCTTCTTGTCTTCTGTCCTCTTGTCTTTTTGTTTGTCCTCTTTTTTATTATCCCTCCATGAAGAGCCGCTGGTATCTGTATCTGTGTAAAGGCTGTTATCCTGTTCTGTATTTTCTTCTTCTGTATCTTCTTCCATATCTTCTTCATCATCCGCCCTGCGTGCTTTTAACATTATTATAATATACGCTATAATTTTTATTACAAGCCCAAGATAGAACAGGCCTATTACAACTGTTGCTACAAAAAACAGGCCAGGCATTACTTTCATTATAACTTTCCAAGGTGCAATATAAGTGTCTGCTGCATATATAAGGTATGACGGCAATACAATGTGTATTAATATATCCGCTGCCAGCCGTATTATACTGAACTTATCTTTAGTCCACCTTACCCATACTTCCATCATAAGTAATGGCATAATAGCGCAGACAAATGCCAGAAAGTAAATTATATCTGCCATGCCATGTTCCATAAGATATGAATTTGAACTTACAGCTTTAGCGGTTTTGCCCATTATAAGTGATACTGCACCAGCTTCTATTTCATCTGTATATTTCTGCCCTGTAAGTGCATCGGCTGAGTTAAATAATATAACTACGCCTATATCCATTGAAGGTATTATAAACATTGCTGATGTGTAATTTTCAACAGAACCATTGCAGTAATATACCTGCTCACCTTCTGTTTCTGTTGATATCCATCCCATTGTATAATATGCATCTGTCCCGAAAATACTTTTTCCTGCATATTCACCATTATTGTTTATAATTGATTCCATTGTATTATATGATATAATTTTGCCGCCGGCTGACAGGTACATCTGCATATACTTTCCTATATCTTTTACATTGGAAACAAGCCCGTTTGACGGCACACCAAGCCAGTAACTTTCTTCTTTGTAATCTATGCTGTCTTTTAACGGCAGCCCGAAATAATTCCTGCACCCCTGTGTAATATCCATACTGCTGCCTGCTTCATCAACTGTATAAGTTGACTGCATATCAAGGGGTGTGGTTATATTCTCTTTTATATATGCAGCATAGTCCATGCCTGATACTGCCTCAATTACCCTGCCTAACAGGTTGAACTTTGTATTAAGCGGCATTTCCTGCCCTTCTGCATCTAAATTATATATTTCCAAAGTATCTGCCAGTGCAAGTTCATTACCTGATGGCTTTGTATATGATAAAAGGTCTTGTATTGTTGTACTGTATGGAATATTTAGTGATGTGTCTTTTATATACTTTGATACCTTGTCATCAAGGTTTATATCCCCTTTCTCAACAAGCTGCATAACCCCAAGTGTTGTAAATGTCCTTGTAAGCTGGCATATCTGCAGGTTTGATGAGGTTTCTTTAACATCACCAAATGCTACACTGTATATTTCCTTCTGTGAAGTGACTATTGAAAGTGAAACCCCTGGTATATTGGCAGCAGAAAGCTGTTGCATTACATATTCTTCTACATCCCCTTCATGGTAGTTTGCTGCCCCTGCCCTTACAAAACCTGCCATAAATAATAATAAAGCAAGCACCCCGGCTAAAACTCTTTTGTTCATTTAATACCTCCAAATATATTTGAAACCATTATACCAAAAACGGGCATTACAATCAACCGGATTGTAATGCCCAAAAGCGCTTATATATCCATAAATCCCTTCTCTTAAGTAATTATGCACAAATTGGCTTTAACTCACGGATTAATTTCTCCTTATCACTCTGTTCACAATTACTTGTCATCCATAAAATACTCTTTAAATCTAATGTCATAATTCCAAGTATTGACTTAGCATCAACACAGTAACTCCCGCAGTATAAATCAAAGTCCCCATCATACTGTGAAACAATACGTACAAATTTGCTCACATCACTAACATTCTTAAACTTAACTTCTATCTTGTCTTTCATAAAAATCACTCCTTTTTTTCATTATGCTTATGACAAGAAACAACTACATATGGAGCTTCTCCATACTCCATAACCCCGCCAGGTATTACAACAGCGCACTGCGTAAAGAATTACGGCTGCTGTGTTCTCCAGCTGTCGGTAACTTTATCACACTTGGAAATATTTCTATATACATTTTACGCTGTATTTTATACGTTTTTTACCATGTTTTCCAGTTTTCACCCTTTTCTGTACTTTTTCCGGTATTTTGATGGTGTCATCCCATTTTTTCTTTTAAAGTAATCACTAAACCTGCTCTGGGAACTGAAAGCACATACTGAACTGATTTCCTGTAGTGAATACTCAGTATATTTAAGCAGGTACTCACTATTCTTAATTTTTTCATTAATGATATATTGCTTTAAAGGCAGTCCTTCAGCTTCCCGGAACTGCCCGGATAAATAATTGGCTGATACCCCGACATCCTTCGCTATGCCAGCTATTGTTATATTGTCATGTATATGCCCGAATACATAGTCTTTTACCTGTGAAACCAAAGGGTTATTATTTGTTCCCTTACTCTTTATATTATGCACTTCCTCTGCAAATGCAAATTCTGCTTCCTTCACTGCCTGTTCTATCTTAACAGGCGTGCCCAGGTTCTCTTCTATATTATTTATAAATGTATCACACATTACAAAAGCCATCTCATGGCTTAAACCACCACTGACGGCACTTCTTGCTGCTGCATTTATTATATATACAGCCATATTCTTATAATCCCTTACAGAACCAGAAGGCGTGCAGTTTATTTCTATAGCACTGTTTTCATTTATGCCCTGGCGCAGACTCTCTATATCCCCGCTGCGTATGCACTCCATCTCTATAAGTTCCTGTGAATAAGAATTGTGTGGTACTGCTTCTTCCTGGAACTGGAATATATTTTTGGTAAGAAGCCTTATTATATCTTCATCTAATGCCATATTCTTCTGCCATAGCTCATTACGCCCCACACTTATCCCTGATATATCTTTCCACAGGATAAGTATAATTGATGTATATTGTTCTTTAGGGCAATATGGCAGGTAAACATCATCTTTCCTGTAATAACCATAAAGGCATACCCTGCCTGTTACGATGTATCCTCCTGCTGCTTTGTCCCACACCGAACATACAGTTATGCCTTCATTATCTGTTTCTATATATGGAAAATCTTTAGTTGTATTTTTAATTATGACATCCAGCCCGTCTGTACTGCTTATGCTGCTTCCCTGTATCTCTTCTGTAAGCATGCCCTCTGCATTATATATATATAACGATGTGCCTAAAAGTGGTACAAGCTGTGCCAGCAAATATTTGTCTGCCATACACTATGCCAATGCAGCTGTAATAATTGCCATTGAATACACTTCTGAAGCATTGCACCCTCTTGACAAATCATTTACAGGGGCATTAAGCCCGAGTAAAATAGGACCGTATGCATCAAAATTACCCATGCGCTGTGCAATCTTATATCCTATATTACCTGAATTAATATCAGGGAATATAAATGTATTGGCATGGCCTGCCACCTCTGAATCAGGGCACTTTGTACGTGCTACCCTTGGTGAAACAGCAGCATCAAACTGTAACTCACCTTCGATTGGAAGGTCAGGATACTTCTGGCTTGCCTTCATTGCTGCATTGCGCATCTTGTCAACTGTTTCACCTGCGCCTGAACCATGTGTTGAATAACTTAAAAATGCCAGCTGCGGCTCAACACCAAATATCTTTGCACATTCTGCAGCCTCCCCTGCTATTTCAACAAGCTCATCTTCTGTAGGGTTTATGTTTATTGCACAGTCTGCCATTGCAAGCACTTCATTATCACCAGTTGCCCTTGGACGCACAAGGATAAAGCATGATGACACTATATTATTTCCTGGTTTTGTCTTAATAAGCTGTAATGCAGGACGTACTGTATCTGCTGTTGAATATGTCGCACCTCCAAGAAGGGCATCTGCAACTCCCATTTTCACAAGCATTGTACCAAAATAATTAGCCTGTGAAAGTATCTGCCTTGCTTTTTCAGGTGTAACCCCCTTACTCTTTCTAAGTTCACAGAATCTTTCAACCATTTCATCCATCCTGTCATACTTTCCAGGGTCAATAATTTCTGCCCCCCTTATATTAAAACCACAATCTTCCGCTGCTGTGGCAATCTTTTCCTCACTGCCAATAAGTATCGGATGCAGGAAACTGCTTGCAAGCAGGCGTGATGCCGCCTCAAGTATACGTGAATCTTCACCTTCGGTAAATATAATCTTCTTAGGGTTCTTCTTTAAAACAGCTATTAACTGGCCAAAACCAAACATTATTCCATCTCCAATCTATTTATTAATTAACTAAAAACTATACGTATTAAAGGTGCCATTGTATTATTATTTATTATAAATATTTCATGCACCTTGCATATTGTCTAATAATTTTATAAGATTGTCAAGACACATTTTGTACAAATAATTTTATACTTTTTGTTATTTTTTCCATATACCAGTTGCATAATTGTATACACATAAACATTACTTCTGGTTATCCACCAGGACACTCCATGCATCCACCAGCTTTTCCAGTGTATATACTGCATTTGCAGGGCTTGTTGAGGGAAGTCTGGTAATTTCCATACCTGTTTCCCCATAAGAATATTTCATATATAATTCATGTGCCTTTGCACCATTTGCATAAACTCTTGTAATCCTGCTTCCTGTTAATAAGGGTGATAATTTATTAACAGACACATCCCTTATAGAAGAGTCACTTGAACCTTTAATATTGCAGCTGGCAATAACATCCCATACTGCTATATTACTTGCAAGAAGCAGTTTCTTCTTATCTTCTATGGTAACAGGCACGCTTTGGTTTGTTATAGCGGCAATAACTTTCCAGAACCTGTTCTGTGGATGCCCGTAATAAAAACCATACTCCCTTGACTTCACCGATGGAAACGTCCCAAGTACCAGTACCTTTGAATTTTCGTCCCATACAGGTTTAAATGTGTGTACCAGATAATTATATTCGTCCATTTTACATTACCACTCCTTCCATACTTCCATATACTGCTATATTACCAGACGGGACCCATTAATTACCACCACAAAAATCCCCCGGGTCTTGTAATCGCCATAAAAATCATATAAACTATATAATACCATCCAGATACCTGCAACTGCATTTACTAGATGGAGTATTAAAATGAAAACAGGGGAATCTATAAAATGGCTACTGACACACAGCTTATGCTGACACCTGACCAGAAAAACATGATATTTGAAAATATGAGTGACGGGGTTATGACTGTTGATGCAGAAGGAATAATTACATATTTTAATTCTGCCTGTGCAAATATTTTTGGAATTGATAATCCAGGCAATATTACAGGAACGGCATTTGCAAGCTGTTTTATGTCAAATAAAAAAAACAGGGCTTTTAATAAACTTTTTGATGATTGTATGAATAATAACAAACGCCCTGAAAAGACAAATGTAAGATACCGTTCTGGCAACGTGGTAAAACATTTTAATATAGATATAAGCCTTATACAGTCTGATGAAAAAAATGCAGATGGACAGACAGGTTTTCCCGGAATGGTAATCCTTATAGAAGATACTACTGATAAATTTACACTAAGGCAGCATGAACATGACTGTGCATATATATTTGCCGGCCTTATAATATGTACAAGCCTTTTTCTTTTTGCATGGAGTTTATTACGCTTTACACTCCATATATATTTAAGGTCATCAACCTATACTTTTATAATAGAATGTATTACATTTGCACTGTTCCTTGAAATAGTATTTATGACAAGCTTTTCCATGCGTGATATAGGGCTTGTGCCAAAGCTTTCCACGCTTAAAAAGAACTGTCTGGAAACTTTTATAATTGCTGCCATAACATCCCTGCTTCTTTTATTAAGCAAGGTTATACTGAACTTTATAGGAATACGGATTAAGCCATATTTTATAGGAGGTTCACTGCATGGCGCTTATGTTTATATATTTACTTCATTTGTACAGGAATTTCTTGCACGCGGTGTTATCCAGACAAGTGTTAAATACCTTATGAGAGGGGTTAAATACCAGAAAACTTTTGGCATAATACTTACATCCCTTCTGTTTTCACTTATGCACATCCCGCTTGGGTTCTACTTTATGTCAGGAGCGTTGCTTTTAAGCCTTGCACTTGGTTATATATATGAAAGGCATGGCAATATATGGGGATGTGTATTTTTGCACTGGTGTTGTGGCTACCTTGGGATGTGCCTGTATTTCTAAAAATGCCAGGTTTAAAATGTCTGCAAGTTCTGTTTCATTGGAAGGGGAGAAAGATATCCCCTTCCTGTTTTGTTACTGGTACCACCCCTGTTGTCCTGCCATCATGCCATGCAGGATTTTTGCAAATTCCTCAATATAGTAATTTGTACTTTCCTTACGCCAGAAAGCACAATAGTTTCTTTTTAATGGCTTTTCCCTGGATGTGACAAGTATACATGATTTAAGATTGTTTCCACTGGTGCCTGGCTTGGTGACACTCCTGCTGCATTAACAAGCATTGCAATATCACCATCCACCTGTGCCTGTGTCCCCATCTCCCTGCGGTTCTCTGGTGTGGATACCGCCTGTCCTTCCAACGGCAGTTTAATACCCCTCTCCTCAAAATACTGCTAATGTTTTTGTTCTTTATAAAATGATTATACTAACTTTTTTATATAACAACAATACAGGTTTCTAATAAAACTGATAAATAAAACTAATTAATTTAAAAAGGAGCAGTTTCATTACAAAACCACTCCAGTCCAGCAGGTGTTCTGCCAGATTATTTTTACATACTTTCCATAAAACTGTTATTTCTTATTGTTATTTTCCATTTTTATCCATTCCAGGGCAGCCTCCTGTAACTTTGCAAGTGTATCTTCCATTTTAGCATTTGATTCATCCACCTGCTTCTTTGTTTCGTCCATATAATCCATAAGACTATCAAAATCTTTCTTTTTATTCTCGTTCTGTATTGCCGACAGGCGGGAAATATATCCCTGCAGCATATCCATTAAGCGTTCTGTCCTGTCTGTAATACTGTTTATATAGTAAATATTACCTCCATTATTACTGTTCTGTCCGCCCTGGTTATTATTACCATTCCCTTGGTTATTATTATTGTTATTCCCCTGGTTATTATTGCTGTTATTGTTGTTATTAT